>DUSJ01000380.1 GCA_012842645.1 Clostridiaceae bacterium
GAGACCCGCTCCATACTGTCGGGCATCCAAAAAAAGCTGATCGAATCAGGGGTGAAGGGCAATTTCACAAGAAAGGAGAACCTTCACCTTACTGTTAAATTTTTGGGCGAGATCGGCATCCGGATATTCGGTGAAATGAAAAAAATAATAGAAAAAATATCGGTTTGCCATAAATCTTTTGTTTTAACTTTGGATAAGATTGGTAAATTCGATAGAGGAAACAGGAAGATCATCTGGGCCGGAGTATCAGGAAGCAGGGAGCTTGAAAGGCTGTTCGCAGACGTAGAGGCAGAGGTATTAAAAGTACTGCCCTTTGGAAAAGAGAAACGGTATACGCCGCATATTACCTTGGCAAGAGAGGCAGTGCTGCCTGATCATATCCCCGGTGACATTGTTCCTGACCAAAAAGTTTCCCATTCGTTCCGTGTGACCGGGATATCCCTGATGGAAAGCACCCGCGTAAACGGGACGCTGACCTATATAAGGAAAGCCCGCGCGGAATTCAATGATGCTTAAAACATTGGAAATGGTTATAATCTATGGCGTAAATAAACATATATAAAATATACGGATGTAAGGGAGTTAGCCATGACCGAAGGAACGAAAAAAACCCTCTTGGTATTGCTCAGGATCGCTTTACTTATATTGGCCATATTTCTGTTTTTCAAATTATGGAAATATGTCGTTCCTTTTATCATAGCATACTTTTTCGCTTCCCTGATCGAACCTGTAGTCAAGTTTATTGAGGAAAAGATAAGGATTCCGAGAAAAATAGGGACTGTATTTTCAATTCTGCTGGTGCTGGGAGTTATAGGCTCCGTCATCGGGTTCCTGATAGCGAGGCTCATCAAGGAAATAAGGGCTGTTTACATGAGCATCGAGATCAATATGGATACGATTACAGGCCTGTACAACAATATCGTCGATAAGATGAACGATATCTATATTCAGCTTCCGGATCAATTAACAGAGTTTATCAGCCAGGGTCTGCAAAGTATCACTGAGAACCTTCAGAGCCAGTTGGGGAAAATCGTCCAATGGCTTTCAACCACTATCCAGTTTGCCATGTATCTTCCCCAGATATTGATTTTTATAGTTGTTACACTGGTTGCCACGTACTTCATGTCCAGCGACAAGAACACCATACTCAGGTTCCTCGATGTGCAGGTACCCGCAGAATGGATGGAAAAAACCAAGGGAATAACAAAGAATATGTTCACCGCACTGTTCGGATGGCTGAGAGCCCAGCTCATCCTTACGACGGTGTGTTTCTCGGAACTGTTGATTGGCTTTCTTATCATAGGCATCGACAACGCCCTGCTGCTTGCGTTGATAATAGCCCTTGTGGACGTGCTGCCGATACTGGGAGCCGGTACTGTCCTGGTCCCATGGTCGATAATAAACCTGATACTTGGCAATACAAAGCTTGGCCTGTCAACAGCCCTGCTCTACGTGATAATAATCTTCGTAAGGCAGCTTATAGAGCCGAAGGTCCTTGGCAAGCAAATAGGGGTGCATCCCCTGTTCACGCTGGCAGGAATGTATATAGGGTTCCGGATCTGGGGCGTTGCCGGAATGTTTGTCGGGCCACTGCTTATCGTGTCGCTTAAATATATTTTTGAAGGCCTTTTAAAGGCTGGTACCTTCAAGCAATGGATAGAGAAGAACTTTAGAAGAAGGAAACACGATATGGCAGACATCCAGGCCGGTGAAGAAGAAAAATTTCCGGCGGATCGGAACCGTAGGACATCTTAAGATTTTAGTCCTTCCTGGAGCTTTGTCAGCGCTTTTTTCTCTATCCTTGAAACGTAAGATCTTGATATGCCGAGACTCTCGGCCACTTCCCGCTGGGTTTTGCCTGCGCCACCGCAAAGGCCGTATCTCAGCTTTATTATTACCTGTTCGCGCCCTTCGAGGGCACACTTGATAAGCCTGTAAAGCTTTTTGATCCTTTGGGTCAGATCGACCTTTTCTTCGACTTCCTCGTCTTCGCTGCCCAATATATCTATTAGTGCGATCTCGTTGCCCTCTCGGTCCGTGCCCAGGGGTTCGTTCAGGGAGATCTCGTTCTGGTATTTCTTTGATGCCCTTAAATGCATCAGTATTTCATTTTCTATGCACCTGGCGGCATAGGTGGCCAGGCGTATCCCCTTGGACGGATCATAGCTTGAAACAGCCTTTATCAGTCCTATCGTCCCGATGGAGATCAGGTCGTCCGAATCGGTATTGGTTATCGAGTATTTCCGCGCAACGTGCGCAACGAGCCTCAGGTTGTGCTCTATAAGTATATTACGGGCTGTTTCATCTCCTCTTTGGCAGGCTTCCACGTATTTTTGTTCTTCGTCACTGTCCAGGGGCTGAGGAAAGGACTGGGGTCCCGTAATAAAACCTGCCAGGCGGTACTGCGGGAACAGTCCGGCAGTAATTCTTCGCAGCGCAGCAAAAAGCATAGTATACCTCACAGCCTTGGTTCATAATAATATATGCTGTATGCCTGCGGAATGCTACCGCTTTATCCCTGGAATGATTATGCGGAGAATGCATGAACTTGATTTTTATCCTGCAAAATTATATGCTATAGGTGGTGGAGCCTGCGAACTATAGATATTACAACAGGCTTTTCTATTATATGACTGAGGTGTTTATATGGAAGATATCCTGGAAAAAATGAAAGAAATGTACCCTACGTTCAGCAAAGGCCAAAAACTGATTGCAAGTTATATCATCGATCATTACGACAAAGCGACTTTCATGACAGCCGCTAAGCTTGGAGAAAAGGTGGGCGTAAGCGAATCCACCGTGGTACGTTTCGCGAACGAAATGGGGTTCGATGGTTACCCGAAACTTCAGAAAGCCCTGAGAGAGGTCATTAAAAGCAAACTGACATCTACCCAGCGCCTTGAGGTTTCTTCAACCCATATAGATTCCCAGAGTGTTTTAAGAACCGTCCTTCAGTCCGATCTGAACAAGATCCGGACCACTCTCGAGGAAGCTGATCCCGATAATTTCAACGCCATAGTCGAGGAAATACTCAAAGCGAAGAAGATATACATCCTTGGGGTAAGGAGCTCGGCTGCCCTGGCAAGCTTCATGGGATTCTATTTCAACCTTATATTCGAAAATGTCCGCCTTGTCCATACCACGAGCGTCAGCGAGATGTTCGAACAGATAATAAACGCCGGGGAGGGCGACGTAGTTATCGGTATCAGCTTTCCGCGCTATTCAAGGCGAACCTACAAGGCCATGGAATTTGCAAGGAACCAGGGAGCGACTGTAATAGCCATTACGGACAATGAGAACTCTCCCCTTGCAAATTACTCGGATTATTGCCTTTATGCGAGAAGCGACATGGTATCGTTCGTCGATTCCCTGGTGGCGCCGCTTTCGGTTATCAATGCACTGATCGTGGCTATAGGCCTGAAGCGGAAAGAACAGGTATATGCCACCCTCGAAAAGCTTGAAACCATATGGGACAAATACCAGGTTTATGACAAGGGAGATGTCGGGACCGAGCCTGGCAATGATTAAAATGGCTGGAGGACTGGTAGACAGCTTATGTCAAAGCGTATAGGCATAATAGGGGCCGGCGCTGCCGGCCTTTTTGCAGCCGGGATAGCCGGCAGGTCGGGGAAATCGGCCCTGGTATTCGAAAAGAACGGCAAGGCGGGAAGAAAGCTCCTGATAACCGGGAAGGGCAGATGCAACATAACCAATGACTGTTCCATGGAGGAGCTGATGGCCAACATCCCCGGAAACGGCAGGTTTCTTTACTCTGTTTTCAATCAGTTCAACAACAGGGATATAATAGCTTTTTTTGAATCAATCAATGTTCCCGTGAAGACTGAGAGGGGAAACAGGGTATTCCCGGTATCCGACAGGTCCATTGATGTGGTAAAAGCTCTCGTAAACTACGCCCGAAGCAGCGGCGCCAGGTTCCTGTACGAATCCCCCGTAGGCGAAATATGCTGTGAAAATGGCCGCGTGACAGGCGTCAAGCTAAAAAACAACGACTATTATGAGCTTGACTCGGTCATCCTGGCTACAGGCGGGCTTTCATACCCGATGACCGGTTCCGACGGCGACGGTTACAGGCTCGCCAGGGCCTTAGGCCATACAGTTACTGAACTTAAGCCTTCCCTGGTGCCCCTGGAAACGGAAGAAAGCTGGGTTCCCGAGCTGCAGGGTCTGACTCTGAAAAATGTAGGTCTAACCGCCTTTGACAATAAAGGCCGCAAGGTTTATCACGAGCAGGGAGAAATTCTTTTTACCCATTTCGGGGTATCCGGTCCCATGATTTTAAGCGCCAGCAGGCATATCATGGACTGCGGTTATAAAGGCGCTTATTTCCTTATTGATCTTAAGCCCGCCCTTGACGAGGAGAAACTCGATCTCAGGCTCCAGAGGGATTTTGCGAAGTATTCCCGCAAGCAATTCGGCAACTCCCTTTCCGATCTTCTTCCGAGGAGCCTGATTCCCGTATTTGTCAGGCTATCCGGTATTCCTTCGGACAAGCCCGTGAACCAGGTGACAAAAGCCGAGAGACGAGAGCTTGTAAAACTCCTGAAAGGGATAAAGGTGACAGTATCACGGCCCCGTCCCATCGAGGAGGCCATTGTTACCGCCGGGGGAATATCGACAAAAGAGATCAACCCGTCCACCATGGAATCTAAGCTGGTCAAAGGCCTTTATTTTGCAGGAGAGATCATCGATGTGGACGCGTACACGGGCGGCTTTAACCTTACGATAGCCTTTTCAACCGCCTATGTGGCCGCAATAAACGCATGAAGCAAAGGTGAAGCAGAGGAACGGAGGTTTTTTACATAAAAATGTGTAAAAAACCCCCGTTCCTGTTTACACGCAGCCGCTTAAACCGCATAATTTGATATCCTTGGATTAGTTTACGCGGGCCTTTCGTATTATTTTCGATACTAAAGGGAAAACTTACCTGTGGCTGATTATCAAACAGTAACAGGGGAGATTCATGCAATGGAAAGATTGCTCCAGGCATTGGCCTGCATATTGCTTTCATCGGTAATTGCGCTTCAGCTTGCCCTGGCCACTCCTTACCGCGGCAAATTAACCGACGACTCGGTAAACGGACGGGTAATGAAGCCCAGGGAATCGCTGATTTACAGGGGAACAGTAACGCTGGACGCAACAGGCGAGTATGAACCCAATACGGCTGTAATATGGATCAACGGGGAACCTAAGAAAATGATTGACGCTTTCCCCGTCGAACTGAACGTATGTGACGGCGACCTGATCGAGATCCAGCTGAAAAAAGGCCAAAAGCCGTTTTATGTTTTCCTGACGTCAAGAAAGGGAGACATAAAGACCGACCTGAAAGCAAGCACAATACTCGTCGACGCCGGTATAAACCGCCTTTTCCGGGTGTTGTACGATCTTAAGTCAGACTGAAAAGTTGTCTGGCGGATATTGTCAACTATTTATCAAAGTTGCCAACAGAACCGTCCCCATGACAACCTCTTGTTTCGGATGAACAGTTGAAATATAATACAATAAGTATCAGGCTTTTTCCTGCCGGAGGTCGAAATGGAAGAGGAAATCAGAAAATTTGGGAGCAAGGATGTAGTCAAGGCAGCCATAATGATAGCCCTGACAAGTGACAGGGAAGAAGAGAAGAGGCTCAAGGAACAGCTTGTTAGGAAGGGAATCAAAACAGCTGCCGTAGATTA
>DUSJ01000381.1 GCA_012842645.1 Clostridiaceae bacterium
GTTTCCGCCAGAACCTGCTCGGTAAGCGCGTCGACTATTCAGGCCGTTCGGTTATAGTCGTTGGGCCTGAACTCAAGATATACCAGTGCGGTCTTCCCAAGGAAATGGCCCTGGAACTCTTCAAGCCCTTCGTAATGAAGAAGCTCGTTGAGAAAGGACTTGCACACAACATAAAGAGCGCCAAGAGAATGGTCGAAAGGGTCAAGACCGAAGTCTGGGACGTGCTCGAAGAAGTAATCAAGGGCCACCCGGTTCTCCTGAACCGCGCCCCGACGCTTCACAGGCTTGGTATCCAGGCCTTTGAGCCCGTGCTCGTCGAAGGCCGTGCCATAAAACTCCATCCCCTGGTATGTACGGCGTACAACGCCGACTTCGACGGCGACCAGATGGCCGTGCACGTTCCCCTGTCGGCCGAGGCGCAGGCTGAAGCCCGTATCCTGATGCTTTCAGCCAACAACCTTCTGAAGCCCCAGGATGGAAGGCCCGTTACCGTTCCTACCCAGGACATGGTACTGGGAAGCTATTTCCTGACTATCGAAAAGGCGGCCGAGAAGGATGAGAACGGCAACGTGACCAACGGAGTCATCGGCGAAGGAAAAGTCTTCGCAAGCCCTGAGGAAGCCATCATGGCTTACCAGAACGGTTATGTGAGCCTTCAGGCGCGTATCAAGGTCCGCATCACAAAGGAGATCGACGGGGTCAAGCGCTCCAGGCTGATCAATACGACAGTAGGAAAGATCATATTCAACTCCGCTATTCCGCAGAACCTCGGGTTCGTCGACAGGACCAACCCTGAGACCATGTTTGATTATGAGATAGATTTCCTTGTGGACAAGAGCGCGCTGGGCAAGATCATTGACCGCTGCATAAGGATAAACGGAACCAACAAGACCGCAGAGGTCCTTGACAAGATAAAGGCCCTTGGATTCAAGTATTCCACCAGGGGAGCCATAACCATAGGTATCACCGACATGATCATACCTGAGGTCAAGCAGAAGTACCTCGAAGAGACCGACAGGAAAGTCGAAGAAATCGAAAGACACTACAGGAACGGCCTGTATAACAAGGAAGAGCGCAGGAACGCCATCATATCGGCCTGGAACAAGACGACCGAGGATATCAAGAATGCCCTTATCCAGTCTCTTGACAAGTTCAACCCGGTCTACATGATGAGCCAGTCCGGTGCCCGCGGTAACATCAACCAGATCAGGCAGCTTGGCGGTATGCGCGGACTCATGGCCGACACGTCGGGCGCTACAATCGAAATCCCGATCAGGTCCAACTTCCGTGAAGGTCTGAACGTTCTGGAATACTTCATTTCGACCCACGGCGCAAGAAAAGGTCTGGCCGACACCGCTCTTCGTACCGCTGACTCGGGTTACCTGACCAGGCGTCTGGTCGACGTTTCACAGGACGTTATCGTACGCGAGGAAGACTGCGGAACCACCGACGGTATCGAAATTTCGCCCATCATTATCAGCGGCAAGACCATAGAAGGAATGGCCGAGCGACTGAGCGGAAGATATGCCGCAGAGGATATCGTCGATCCCAGTACCGGCGAAGTCCTGGTACAGAGCAATACTCTCATATCCGGCGATATGGCCGAAAAGATAGAGAAGCTCGGAATAAGGAAAGCAAAGATCCGTTCGGTACTGACATGCCGTTCACGTATTGGTGTATGCTCGAAGTGCTATGGCATCAACCTGGCAAACGGCGAGGAATGCAATGTGGGCGAGGCTGTCGGATTCATAGCAGCCCAGTCCATAGGCGAGCCCGGAACACAGCTTACCATGCGTACGTTCCACCTCGGCGGCGTTGCGGGTGAAGATATCACACAGGGTCTGCCTCGTGTCGAAGAGCTTTTCGAGGCCCGCAAGCCCAAGGGACTTGCAATAGTCTCCGAGATACCCGGCAAGGTCCATATAAAGGAAAGCAAGAAGAAACGCGAAATCGAGGTTGTCAACGAGGAGACCGGCGAAATCAGGACATACCTTATCCCGTACGGTTCCTCGATAAAAGTTTCCGAAAACGATGTTATCGAAGCCGGTGACGAGCTGACCGACGGTTCCGTCAATCCGCATGACATATTGAAGATAAAGGGCGTCCAGGCTGTCCAGAAGTACCTGCTCCAGGAGGTGCAGAAGGTTTACAGGCTCCAGGGCGTTGATATCAACGACAAGCATATAGAGGTCATAGTAAGGCAGATGCTCAGGAAGGTCAAGATCGACGAATCGGGCGACACCGATATGCTGCCCGGCAGCCTTGTGGATATGTTCGAGTTCGAAGAGAAGAACAGAAAGGCCAAGGAGGAAGGCCTGCGTCCGGCAACCGGCAAGCGAGCCCTCCTGGGTATAACCAAGGCTTCGCTGGCGACCGAGTCCTTCCTGTCAGCGGCTTCATTCCAGGAGACCACCAGGGTTCTGACCGAAGCTGCCATCAAGGGCAAGATCGATCCGCTGGTCGGCCTTAAGGAAAATATCATCATAGGCAAGCTGATACCCGCCGGAACTGGCATGGCAAGATACAGGGACATCGAAGTGGTAACAAAGGATGAAAACCCTGAACCCATAGCCGGATAAAAACTGACAGGATCATAAGTGCACAGTGGGACCGCTCCTCTGTGCACTTATTCTATTAAACGCAGCCATTCCGTCATACTGCGATTTATTTAAAAGCTCCGCTGTACATGCTGCGCCTGAATAGCGTGCAGGCACGCTGCTCGCAAAAATTTGCCGCTCCCACGGCACAAGTGTGTCAGAATAACCGACCCAGTGAAGGGAGAAATGTGTATGAGCGTTATTGAAATCAGCAACCTGACCAAGTATTACGGCAAAGCAAGAGGTATCATTGATGTCAGCTTTGATGTCGAAGAAGGAGAGATTTTTGGTTTCATAGGGCCTAACGGAGCGGGGAAGTCAACTACAATAAGGTTATTGCTGGCCCTGATTTATCCGACAAGCGGAAGCGCAAAAATATTCGGCAGGGACTGCATCAGGGAAAGGCATGAAATAGCCAGGCATGTAGGATATCTCCCTTCCGAGGTATACTATTATGACAATATGAGAGTAATCGACCTGCTTAAATATTCTGCCAGCTTCTATAAAAAAGATTGTACCGGGAGGATAAAAGAACTTGCTGAAATGCTGGACCTGGATTTGTCCAGGAAAATAGATGACTTATCCCTTGGCAACAAAAAGAAGGTCGGAATAGTGCAGGGGCTTCTCCATGAGCCTAAGCTGATAATCCTTGACGAACCCACCAGCGGCCTTGATCCTTTGATGCAGCAGACATTCTTTGACCTGCTGCGGGAGGAGAACAAAAAAGGTGTTACAATATTTTTCTCTTCCCATATATTAAGCGAAGTACAAAAACTATGCAGCCGCGTAGCCATCATAAAGGAAGGCAGAATAATAAAGCTTGATAAGATGAGCGCATTGACGGAAGACAACTATAAAAAGGTTAAACTTGTCGTGAAGGACGATATCGGCAAAGAATTCTTCGATATGCCCGGAGTGAGCAACCTGTGCCAGGAAGATAATGAGATAAGTTTCCTTTACAGGGGCAATCCCAACGACATCATCAGAAAGATATCCCAGGTGAACGTAAGCAATATCCTGATAGAAGAACCCAGCCTGGAAGAGATCTTCATGCATTATTACGACAGGGAGGGCTGATTATGAACGTGTTTTTATATGAACTGAAAGCCTTCCGGAAAAACACCGTGATCTGGATTGTTTCATTATCATTGCTGGCGATAGTTCTTATGTCTGTTTATACTGCCTATTCGGCAGATACGGAAAGCTTCAGAAACCTGTTTATGGGATTCCCTCCGGAAGTCCTGAAAGCCTTCGGGGTGGATATTGACATAGTTTTTTCAGTTTTAGGTTATTATTCTTTCGTATTTACTTACGTGCTCTTATGCGGAGCCATTCAGGCTATGCATCTCGGACTTTCACTGATAGCAAAGGAGTTCAACAGGAGAACGGCGGATTTTATTTTCACAAAACCAAGGACAAGAGCGTCAATACTGACGGCAAAAATTTTTTCGGGGATAACCCTTCTTTTGGTTACCGATACAGTCTGCATACTGGTTGCCGGTGCTATGGCTGAAGTTACAGCTGATGAGCCTTTTGATGTAAAAATCTTTTTAATGGTTTCAATATCTTTGTTTTTTGTTGGAACAATATTTTATTTTCTGGGAATTCTGGTCGGAGCCGTTTTCCACAGGGTCAAATCGGTGACCGGAGTGACTTTGGGAACAGTATTCGGTTTTTTTGTCGCAGGCATGCTGGGAGACGCGCTTGATGACGAAAAAATCAGGTATTTCGGTCCATTCAAATACTACGACGGCCTGGACATAATTCGCGAATCCCGCTATAACCCGACATTTGTGA
>DUSJ01000382.1 GCA_012842645.1 Clostridiaceae bacterium
AAACGGAGCTTGATAAAACTGGGAAAAAGCTCTATGTGGCAGTGCACCCAAGGATGAAGCCGGGAGAGGACTGCTTCGACGGGTATGACTACAGGACTATCGGTGAGATCGCGGACAAAGTCATTCTGATGGCTCACGATTACGAGGCAGTCTCGCTTACCGATGAGGAAATGGAACGGGGATATACCGATACTCCCGTTACACCCATTGACGAGGTTTACTACGCGTTGAAGGGCATTACTGACCGTGAGACCGGGGTCAGGGACCTCAGCAAGGTTTGGCTTCAGCTTTCCATCGATGCAGTCCAGTGGAAGCTTAAGGATGGGGCAGTAACTACAAAAACACCGTATCACCCAACCTATGATTTACTGAGAAACAGGTTTTTGTCAGGCGCCGACCTGTATTATTCTGAATATAGCGGGAATCCATACGCCAGGTACTATAATACCGAAGATGGCACATATAATGTGATTTGGTATGAAAACCAGAGAAGTATCGCAGAAAAAATAAAGCTTGCCCGCATGTTCGGGATCAGAGGCTTATCTGTATGGCGACTCGGTTTAATCCCCGATTATGATAATCCTTCGGAAGCCAGCCTGGAGCTGGACATCTGGGGCGAAATAATCAGCAATTACCGGTAAACTTGCGACCGCTCCGCTGTCCGTGCTCTGCCTAAATCTCATGCAGGCACTCCTCTTGTTATGTTTTCTCATATATGAATCCCTGTGCGAATATTAATACCACAGGGATTTTGTGTTTGGGGATATGTATGGGATTCCACGTTGAGGTCGAACCGAATGTAAAAATATATGTCGAGGATATCAATCCCGAAGGGTCGAAGACAATCCTCTTTGTCCACGGATGGCCCGGAAACCATAACCTTTTTGAATACCAGTTCAACCAATTGCCAAGAATGGGATACAGGTGTATAGGGATTGATCTGAGGGGGTTTGGTTTATCAGACAGGCCCTGGTCGGGTTATGATTATAACCGGTTGTCCGACGATGTCAGGGAAGTTGTTGATGCGCTTAATTTGCAGAATTTTGTCCTGGGCGGCCATTCGACAGGCGGAGCTGTTTGCATAAGATACATGGCCAGGCATAAAGGCCATGGGGTATCAAAGCTGGCCCTGTTTGCCGCTGCCGCGCCAAGCCTTATCCAGCGTCCGTATTTTCCACATGGTCTGCAAAGGCAGGTAATAATCAATATAATACATAGTTTATATAATGACAGGCCGAACACGTTGAGATGGTTCGGCAGCATGATATTTTACAATCCTGTCAGCGCGCCGCTCTCCGACTGGGTGTTCCAGCTGGGGCTGCAGGCAGCGAGCTGGTCCACTATAGCCATCGCGAACACATGGCTGGGAGAAGAGGGCCTTTTCAATGATATGAAAGAAATCAATGTGCCTACACTGATACTTCATGGCCTTAATGACCAGGTATGCTTGTATCCGCTGGCTGTAGCCCAGAAAAACGGAATCAGGAACTCCAGGCTCGTGCCTATAGATATGTGCGGTCATTTTTTGTTCTATGACCAGCGGGAAAAATTCAACCAGGAGCTGGTCCAGTTCATGGAAGCTTCCTGGTGATGACCAATCCATGTCAGGGCACATACAGGTTATGACCGGAACAATTTAAACCCTGAAAGCGATGGATAATAACCTGGCTATATTTGCGAATAGGAAACATATGAGAATACCTGCCAGGGTGGGCACGATAACGGAGACCAGGGTCCATTTCAGGCTTTGGGTCTCCTTTTTTATAGTGATACAGGTCGTGGAACAGGGCCAGTGCATAAGGGAGAACAGCATGGTACTGACAGCGGTTATCCATGTCCATCCGTTGTCCACCAGCAGCTGTTTGAGATCCCACAGGCTTTCCAGTTCGACCAGGCTTCCTGTTGACATGTAGGCCATAATTATTATCGGGAACACGATCTCATTGGCGGGAAGTCCCAAAATGAAGGCCATGAGTATGACACCGTCCAGCCCCAGCAGCCTGGCGAACGGGTCCAGGAATCCCGAACAATGAGCCAGCAGTGTGGAACCATTGACCGTAACATTTGCCATGATCCAAATAACGAGTCCTGCAGGCGCGGCAACAGCTGCGGCTCTCCCAAGAACGAACAATGTCCGGTCGAAGATGGAACGCACGATCACTTTGCCAATCTGGGGCTTGCGATAAGGCGGCAGTTCCAGGGTAAAAGACGAAGGAACGCCTTTCAGGATAGTCAGGGATAATATTTTTGATACTGCAAATGTCATGATAATGCCAAACATGATCACAGCAGTGAGCAGGGTGGCTGACATAACCGATTCAAAGGGACCTGCGGCGGCTCCCGCAAAAAACATTGATATTATGGCTATCAACGTGGGAAAACGTCCGTTACAGGGAACGAAGTTGTTTGTTATGACCGCAATAAGCCTTTCCCGGGGTGAATCAATAATTCTGCAGCCTGTAACACCGGCAGCGTTGCAGCCGAACCCCATGCACATGGTAAGGGCCTGCTTGCCGCAGGCAGAGCACTTTTTGAAATATTTGTCCAGGTTGAAAGCCACCCTTGGAAGATACCCCAGGTCTTCAAGCAGGGTAAAGAGGGGAAAGAAAATAGCCATGGGCGGAAGCATGACCGACACGACCCATGCAAGAACCCGGTATACCCCAAGTACAAGCATTCCATGCAGCCAGTCAGGCGCGCCTATGTAATGAAAAAAATCGGTAATTCTGTCTTCCAGCCAGAAAAAACTGTCAGAAAGCAGTGAAGACGGATAGTTGGCGCCAGTTATGGTCAGCCAGAAAACAAACAGCAGCAACACTATCATTACTGGGAATCCGGTCCATTTACTGGTCAGTATCCTGTCTATTTTCCGGTCCCGAGCGTTATAGCTTTTTTTATCATAATGTACCGTGTCAGAACATATCGATTCGGCCGCCAGGATCAGGCTTGAAACGATCCTGTCACGCAATGCCTCATCAGTGATCCCATTGTCCTTTAAAACCTGTTTTGCAATGGCTAATTTCTCTTTTATATCTTCGTCGGCGAGAATGTCATATCCAAGATAGCCGTTAAGAGCGGCAATCAGTGAATCGTCGCAATCAAGCAGTTTCAGACTGAGCCAGCGTGAATCGATCTTTTGGGTTTTCTCTTTTATCACCGGCTCAATAAGCGCGATTGCGTCTTCAATTGGTTTGGGGTAACTGACCCTGTAGGGTGATTCATCTTCCTTTTTTGACAACAGTTTATCAACGGACTGCATAAGTCTTTCAAGGCTTTTTTTATTTCTTGCTACAGTTCCTGTCACAGGGACTCCAAGCTTTTGAGATATTGCATCCAGGTCAATGCTAATGTTCTTCTTTTTTGCTTCGTCCATCAGGTTAACGCAAACAACGACATTTCGGGTAATCTCCAGTGTCTGAAGCACCAGGTTCAGGTTGCGTTCAAGACAGGTGGCATCGCATACGACAATCACTGCATCCGGTTCACCAAAGCAGATGAAATCGCGGGCTACCTCTTCTTCGGCAGAATGGGCAAAAAGTGAATATGTGCCCGGGATATCCACCAATACATAGGTCGTATCCCTGTAATGACAATATCCCTGGGCACTGGTAACTGTTTTTCCCGGCCAGTTGCCGGTATGCTGGTTTAATCCCGTTAAACTGTTGAAAACAGTGCTTTTACCTACGTTGGGATTACCGGCAAGCGCAATAACCTTATCATCCGGGCTTGTTTTTTTTATAACAAGGCCTGAGTCAACCGCTTTTATGCCGGTTGAGCTGTTCGTCAGCCCCATCGTCAACACCCCATTCATACATATAATTTCAACTGACTAAAACTTTGGAAGAATCTTCGGATCTCAGGGCGATAACCGCACCCCTGATCAGGAAAGCTACCGGGTCTCCTGCAGGACTTTTTTGCAGGCATTCCACTTCGGTTCCTTCAATAAGACCGATATCCTGCAATCTTCTTCTCATGCTTCCTGTAGATAAAAGTGATTTTACCTTCGCCTTCTGCCCTTGTTTTAAGTCTTTCAGTGTGCTTATGCCATTCATAATCAAGGACACCTCTTAATAGATTTAGGATAAGGAAACTTAGTTTCCGTTTGCTACATTATACGGAAAGCAGGATTAAAGTGTTACAAGCTTGGAATGACAGATGCACGATTGTTGATTCGGGTATTTATGCTTCGCAATGACTGAAGGGGGTGACCGAAGGTATGAGCAACAACCAGGATTTCTATACTTTCAAAGGTTACCAGCTAAACGATGACACAAGGATAACCTCATCCATGGAGGATTATCTTGAAATGATATACAGGATGCTGAAAAACCAGGAAGTGGTGCGGATCAACGAGCTGGCGGAAAAGCTTCATGTAAAACCGTCGTCAGCATCCAAAATGGTCGTCAATCTTAAGTACCTCGGCCTTGTGGATTTTGAAAAATACGGATACATAAAACCTACTGCGAGGGGATTGGCAATTGCAGAATACCTGTTATACAGACACGATGTCCTTAACGAATTCTTGTGCCTTATAAACAACTCCGATGATGAGACCGAACAGGTAGAAAAAATAGAGCATTTTCTTGATGAGAAAACGATAAGAAACATTGAAAAGCATATAAAATCGATACGCCGGAACAATCCGTTCCGATAAATATGGTTAAAATTCGACATTCTTTGTGTTATACTCTTATAAGCCGGATTACCTCGCGACATCGGGTGCTTATAGGAGTATCAAAATGAAACTGCATAGACTTAGATTTAGCTTAAGACTTAAAAGAGACACAGACATGACCACCGGCAGTATATACGAGCATCTTTTATGGTTTGCTCTGCCCTTGCTGGTGGGCAATCTTTTCCAGATACTGTACAACACAGTTGACAGCATTGTTGTGGGGAACTTCGTAAGCAAACAGGCGCTTGCCGCAGTCGGCGGCAGCGGTCCCATAATAAACACTCTGGTTGGAATATTCAGCGGTTTGGCTTCAGGAGCGACAGTGGTAATATCCCAGTATTACGGTGCCCATGACAACAAGCATGTTTCGGAAGCGGTCCATTCAACGCTTGCCCTGACAGCGGTTTTAAGCGTGATATTTACCATTGTCGGAATTGTTTTCACCCCCACCATGTTAAAATGGATGGCAGTGCCTGATGATGTCATGCCCGAAGCCCTTACTTATTTGCATATTTATTTCGCAGGTGTTTCGGGCCTGTTGTTTTACAACATGGGCACGGGAATACTGAGGGCGGTGGGAGACTCCCGCAGGCCTACAATATTCCTTATCATATCGGCTCTGACCAATATCGTCATGGACCTGATCCTTGTCCTTGTCATACCGCTGGGAACCGCCGGTGTTGCCTATGCGACCATTTTTTCACAGTTCCTGTCTGCAATACTTGTAATAATTACTTTAGTGAGGTCCGACGGATCCTTCAGGCTTAATCTCAAAAAGGTCAAATTTACATGGCCGGTTACACTGAAAATGGTTAACATCGGGCTGCCCACCTCGGTACAGCAGGGGGTAACGTCTTTTTCCAATGTTTTTGTACAGTCATATATAAATGTTTTCGGATCGGCAGCCATGGCAGGCTGGTCGTCATATGGCAAAATCGACCAATTCATTCAGCTTCCCATACAAGCGATGGCTTTTTCCTCCACCACCTTCATCGGACAGAACTGGGGAGCCGGGTTGTACGACCGGGCAAAGAAATCTTTCCGGATTGCGCTGAAGCTGTCCCTGATTATGACCGTGATCCTGATACCTGTCCTTATTATTTTCTCCCGCCAGTTCATTTACCTGTTCAACCAGGAGACACCCGTGCTGGATTATGGATCGCTTATAATTCGATATATGGCGCCATTTTATGTGCTGTCCTGCATAAACCAGATATACGCCGGAGCGCTTCGCGGTACCGGCAATACACGAGTGCCGATGATTATAATGCTATCGTCTTTCGTCGCGTTCCGCCAGGTTTATCTCGCAATAATATCAAGGCTTCTGCCTGGGCAGCCTGTTCCCGTTATCCTGGGATATCCGGCCGGATGGCTGTTGGCAAGCATCTTGCTTTGCTTATATTATGAATTGGGCAACTGGAGAGAAAAATACAAAACAATTTAATTTGATTACTTTTTAAAAATGATTATCCCCGCTATCATCAGGATCACGCCTATCAGCTTGCTCCATTCGAGGCATAATTTTTCTGTGCCGAAAAGCCCCAGTGCTTCTATCAGGCACGAGACCACAAGCTGCGCAATCAGGATGAGCATCGTTGCAAATGCCGGTCCCAGCCCCGATATGCTTTTTATAACGGTATAGGTTATAAAGGCCCCAATCACGCCGCCAAGCAGGTATACCTTGTTTTCAACGCTGAATACCGAAAACAGGTCCTCCCTGCCAGAGAAAAACCATATACCGATGCTCGTTATAAAAGCAGTCAGATGTACCCAACTGTTAGTGGCCCACATATTGGACGAGTCCATAACGCGGGTGTTGAACACTCCCTGGACGCTCATCAGGAGTCCGGCCAGCAAGGCAAGTATAATTCCAATCAACTAGATTCCCCCAAAAGCATGATTCCTTGTGTAGTATT
>DUSJ01000383.1 GCA_012842645.1 Clostridiaceae bacterium
ATAATCTACAACGTAGTTCCGCAGAACGAGATAAAGCCTGAAGATGCCTATCATCTGCTGGATATAGAAAATGTAATAGGCATAAAGCAAAGCGTGGGCGGTATACATGCATTCATGCAGATGAAGACCAAGTGCGGCGAAAAAGGCCTGATGTATGCTGCCACCGATGAGATGATGTTCACCACTTTCCAGCTTGGAGCTGACGGTGCTATTGCAGCCATCCTCGGACTTTTCCCGGCCCTGTGCGTAAAATTGTGGAACCTGAACAAGGAGGGTAAATTTGAAGAAGCCTTGAAGCTGCAGGAAATGATCTATCCCATCTGGATGAATATCATAGGTTCCCAGTTCCCGCGCCGTCTTAAGGCTGCTCTCGAATGCATAGGCCGCGGCTGCGGCGAGAGCCTGTCGCCATTGAACAAGGCTTCGGAGGAAGAGTTCAAACAGATCAAAGCGGCAGTCCAGCCGTATCTTGAATACGAGAAATCCCTTAAGTAAATAGAAGAACCCTTATGCAGGCAGCCTGCTCCAGGTACTGTGCATTCAGCGCAGATACCCTGGGGCAGGCTGTTTTTCATGCAGTAAAAACAATTCTGGGACCTGCTTCATATAATGGTATGGAAGAGGAGGGAGAATATATGAAGTATGAGGAAATAAGAGAGTATCTGAAAAGGAATCCTTATTGCTTCCGTACCACTGAGGAAAAGGAGAATGAGTTCAACCTCAGGATCATGCAACGCGAAGGCAGAAAGATAAACTTTGCAAAAGCTGCCGGCAGGAAATTCGGATCAACTGAACAAAACTTATAATAAAGGGTATAGGGACTGCCTCTCGCTAATATATATAGTATCGGGACATCAAGCCGAATTAGGCGCTGTGCGGGAGGCAAGCGCATGAGACATTATATAGAGGAACGCGCCTTGGAGCTTGGGAGCTTCATAATCGAAAACAGAACGACAGTAAGGGCTGCAGCACAGAATTTTGGAATATCAAAGTCCACGGTACATAAGGATGTGACTGAAAGACTGGCGAAACTTGATCCGATAATGGCCAGGCAGGTAAAAAGGATACTGGACGAAAATAAAGCCGAACGCCATATACGCGGTGGCGAAGCAACAAGACTTAAATACGGGAGAGATAGCAGAAAAGTCGGTTAACCGACTTTTTGCATTTATGCGGGTTTTTCTTTTTTCTATTGATATCAGGGAAATATATTGATAATATTAAAATTGCATACAATGTTAATTACAGGCTAAAGCTAAAGAAAAGGAGTTGTAAAGGTTGGGCCTCGGGTTGGATATCGGTTTGGATCTAGGAACCGCGTCAGTACTGGTATATGTCAAGGGAAAAGGAATAGTATTGCGTGAACCCTCCGTTGTGGCCATTGACAAGACAACCGACAGGATCCTCGCTGTGGGTGAGGAAGCCCGCAAGATGCTTGGGCGTACCCCGGGCAATATCGTGGCTATCCGCCCGTTGCGTGAGGGTGTTATTTCCGATTACCACGTAACTGAAAAAATGCTTAAATACTTTTTAAATAAAGTCTGCTCAAAAAGCTTTTTCAAGCTTTTCAAGCCCAGGGTCATGATCTGCGTGCCTTCGGGTGTAACAGAGGTCGAGAAAAGGGCCGTTGAGGATGCCGCCATGCAGGCTGGCGCCCGCAAGACCTACCTGATAGAAGAGCCTATCGCTGCCGCTATAGGTGCCGGGATAGACATAACCAAGGCCTGCGGAAGCATGGTCGTGGATATCGGCGGCGGTACCACTGACATAGCCGTCATATCCCTCGGCGGCACGGTGGTGAGCACCTCGGTCAAGGTTGCCGGGGACAAGTTCGACGAAGCCATCGTAAGATACATGCGCAAGAAGCATAATATCATGATCGGCGAGAGAACCGCCGAAGAAATCAAGATCCAGATAGGAACTGTATTCCCCAGGCCGAAGGAAGTGCAGGTGGACGTCCGGGGAAGGAACCTCGTTTCCGGTCTTCCCAAGACCATAACCATTTCATCCACTGAAATAATGGAAGCGCTTGAAGAGCCCGTTTCCAGCATAATCGAAGCCGTGCATTCCGTCCTCGAGAGGACGCCTCCCGAACTTGCCGCAGACATAAGCGAAAGAGGCATTGTCATGACCGGAGGCGGATGTCTCGTTTATGGCATGGACAAGCTCCTTGAATACAAGACCGGGATAAGGGTCATCATTGCCGACGACGCTATTTCCTGCGTCGCTCTCGGTACCGGAAAGACCCTGGATAACCTTGATATTCTCAAGAAAGACAATTACAGCAGCATAGGGTATTATTGATAATGATCCGTACAGGGACGGCGCTGACGGCGGTAACCCCGCTTCAGTGCCGTCCCTTGACATTTCACGGTCATAATGGTATCACATTAAGGATAATTAAAATCATTATTTCCGCGGAGAGAAAGATGAAAACTGCAGGGATTTGCATCGGCGCATCGACCGTTACACTGGCGTGCTTAAATCAAAGCGGTGAAAAAATCACGGTAACCAAAAACATATCAGTACCCCACGAAGGAAACCCCAAGGCCGTATTAAAGGACATCCTCGGGGATGAAACCGTCATTTCCGCCGACCGTATCGCATTTACCGGGCGCAAGCTGAGACATCTCATAAATGCCAGCACCCTGTCGGAGCCTGAAGCCGTGGAAGAGGCATACGGCTATTTCAGGAGCTGCCGGGGGGAAGCTGGCCGGGACGACACGACTGTGCTCATAAGCGCCGGCGGGGAAACCTTCATGGTTTATTTCCTTGACCGAAAAGGAAGGATAACCGGGGTCAAAAGCGGCAACAAGTGCGCTTCAGGGACGGGCGAGTTCTTCCTGCAGCAGCTTAAGCGCATGGGCCTTACGGTCCAAGAAGCGATGGAAATCGCGGACCTGAAAAAACCCTATAAGGTGGCAGGCAGATGCAGCGTTTTCTGCAAAAGCGACTGCACCCACGCCCTGAACAAGGGAGCGGCAAAATCAAGCGTGGTAGCCGGCCTCTGCAGGATGATGGCCGGAAAAATAGAAGAGCTGCTGGACAGGAAGGATAATCGCAAGGTCCTGCTGGTGGGCGGCAGTTCCTACAATAAAGTAATGGTAAAGTACCTGGAGGAGTCGGGCTTCGATGTGGTCATTCCGCCTTACAGCCATTGCTTTGAAGCCCTTGGAGCGGCCTTGTGGGCCCTCAGGAATGAGACTGTGCCTGTAAGCAGGGATAAGCTGTTTAAAGGCAGGGGACAGGAGTTTCCCCTTCACAGGTCGCTGTCAGAATCCCTGTCCAGGGTACGGTTCATGGACCAGGCCAGGGGCACGGCAAAAGAGGGGGATGTATGCATACTCGGGCTGGACGTGGGGTCCACCACGACAAAGGCCGTGTTGATGAGATGCGAGGACAGAGCCATACTGGCCGGAGTGTATTTGAGGACCAACGGGGACCCGGTGGGGGCTTCCCGGCTCTGTTACTCGGGAATAGCATCCCAGGTCAAAGTACCGGTCAGAATAATCGGCCTCGGGGTGACAGGCTCTGGAAGGCAGATAGCGGGCCTTCATGCCCTTACGCCGGCAGTTATAAACGAGATTATCGCCCATGCCCGGGCCGCTTCATATTTCGATCCGGAAGTGGATACCATCTTCGAGATAGGCGGGCAGGACGCGAAATATACATATCTCACCAACGGGGTTGCCTCGGATTACGCCATGAACGAGGCCTGTTCGGCCGGAACGGGTTCGTTCCTGGAGGAATCGGCCCAGGAAGCCCTGAACCTCAAAGCCGAGGAAATCGGCGATATAGCCCTTAAGGGCAATGAGCCCCCCAATTTCAACGACCAGTGCGCCGCGTTCATAGGAAGCGATATCAAGACCGCCATACAGAACGGTATTTCAAGGGAGGATATCGCCGCCGGGCTGGTTTATTCCATCTGCCTGAACTACCTGAACCGGGTCAAGGGTAAC
>DUSJ01000384.1 GCA_012842645.1 Clostridiaceae bacterium
ACATGTTGTTCACACTTTCAGATGATTAGTCGTGTATAATAGAATCATTAATCTTAGTGGAGTGTGAAACATGAAAAAGCAAAAAACCGTACTGAGCATAATCTTAATACTTGCTCTTTCTTTTTATGTGTTTTCAGGATGTTCAAAGAAAACGGGCACTGACGGGACCGGGAAAAATACGACCGGATCGGCATCCCCGACAGCCGGCAGCAATTCTCCCGCCATCAAGTTCGACTACAGCGAGGGTATCGATGATAACGGCTTATGGGTTAATGTAAAAGCTGTGGACCATGTTGAGATAAACGACTATCTCGGGATATTGATACCGAGCGACGTCCATACTGTAAGTGATGAAGCCATAAAGGATGAAATTGATTTCATAATGTCTGATTTTGCTGAAAGGAAGGAGATAAAAGACCGGGCTGCAGCCGATGGCGATACCGTCAATATTGATTATGTTGGAAGGATAGACGGAGTTGAGTTTAACGGCGGAAGCACGAACGGGTTGGGCACGGATGTCACCATTGGAGTTACACAGTATATAGACGATTTCCTGGAACAGATCATCGGACATACCCCGGGCGAGACATTCGATGTGGAAGTCACGTTCCCGGATGATTACTGGAATGAAGAGCTTGGCGGCAAGGACGCTGTTTTTACCGTAACTCTCAATTATATTGTTGAAACCACCATACCGGATCTTACCGATGCTTTTGTCGCAGAAAAACTGTCGTCAGAATACGGCTGGAAAACTGTAGCCGGGATGGAGTCATTTATCCGTGAAATGATGCAGAGGGACAAGCTGACCGCTTTTATACAGAACTACCTTGTTGAGAAAGCTGTCATCAAATCGATCCCCGACAGCATGATGAAATACCAGGAAAATGCGGTTATCCGTTACGTTCAGGATCAGGCAGCAGCATACAATATTGATCTGAATACTTTCCTGCAGTCTTTTTACGGAGTGAACAACATTGATGAACTGCTCGAGTTGGCTAATGAGGAGAACAGGAGAAATTCGGAAATACATCTTATCATGCAGGCCATTGCAGAAAAGGAAAACATTAAGGTTTCGGATGAGGATGTAGCGCAATACTTCCGGAAATATTACGATACCGACGATTACTCGGTCTACAAAGATAATTACGGAATGCCTTACCTGAAAATGAACGTGCTTATTGTGACAGTATTTGATTATCTTATAGAAAATGCGGTTTTTGAATGATCAAAAAAGGGCTGTCTTGGATGACAGCCCTTAAAATTTATTTAAGCCAATACTCACTGCAGTCTTTTGTTCTGTCCATGAACCCGTATTCTATGAGATAGCGCCGTATTGTCGCATAATCGTCATATATGTCACTGAGAATGGAATTGACTTCTTTTTCAGTATATTTTCTGCCGCGCTCGAACTGGGATGCGATCTTTCTCAGTATTACAACTTTCTTTTTCTCTTTAGACGAAAATACTTTCAATCTAAGAGGTTCCAGGGACTCGAAGAGGGAAGACAATATTTTATCCTCTTCCGATTTGGTTATTACATATCTGTCGTCTATCATTTTTGCTCCTCCATGGATATTGATCAATTCATTCCCAATATTTTTTGCTTTCTTTCCTGAGACGGACTTCTCTACAGTTTCAAAGATGGCAAGATACAATTTGGCCTGCCTTGCTTTTTCCCTGAAAACGAACCGCTGATGCCTTATAGTCGCGGGAGCGGTTCCGGTTTTCCTGGCTATCTCGTTGTCGGAAAGCCCGTTATACATCATAGAAAGCAGTTCTTTCTGGTTCTCTGTTATCCCGGTATACTTCTTATCCAAAGAAGTAAGCACTTCAAGCATGCTTCCATGTTCCCTGCTTACATGCAGTTCGACAGCCCGGGAAGCTTCAAAGAACCTTCCGTCATAAGAAAATACTTCTCCGGCTTCAAACTCCCTGCCGCACACAAGGCAGGAATAGGACTTTCTGTCCGCATCATACGCGTATCCGTTCTTTATTTCGTCAAGTGACAATTGCAGTATTTTATCAATCATATAATACACCTAATTCATTAAAGTTTATTTATACAATAAACATTATATGCTTATATGTACAATGCGTCAATACATGATATTTTTAACCATAGTGTGTTCATATGGCATGGCCTTTCAATCGTCTTGTTTTGATAAAACAGTAATAGTAATATTTACTTGTGGATACCCTGGACATGGGCGTGAAAAGGAGAAATCCAAGCGATGAAAATTATTGACCTTTCCCATGAGATTCATGACAATATGCCGGTCTATCCCGGAGACACGGTGACTGGCCTGCAGCAGATTAAATTTCTTGATACAGACATGCACAACAACCACAGGCTGGACATCAACATGCATGCAGGCACACATATAGATTCACCGATGCATTTGACCAATTGCAGGACATATATTTCAGAAATCTCCCCCGAATCTTTTATTGGGGAAGGCTGCGTCCTTGATGTAATGGGTCAGCGGATAATTAATTATTATAAAGTGGAATATAATGCCCTTGTCAGAGAAAACAGTATCGTACTGCTATATACAGGCTTTGACGAATACTATGGAAAAAAAGAGTATTATGAAAACCATCCATGCCTTGATACCCGTTTCTGCGAGTTCCTTGTAAGAAAGAAGGTCAGGATGGTAGGCATGGACACCCCTTCTCCGGACAGGTATCCCTTTGAGATTCATAGAATGCTGTTTAATAACAACATATACATTCTTGAGAACCTGACGAATCTTGATAAGTTGCTGAATGCCGGCAGATTTGAGGTTATAGCCTTCCCGCTGAAGATAAAGGCTGACAGTTCAATCACGAGAGCTGTTGCAAGGGTTTATTGACCAGTTATTGAACAGAGGGAATGTTTATGGATGCAAAACGGAAATTATGCCGCGGCAGTTTTAATCTACTGTGCCGTATTTGAAAGGACGTCAGCACGTTATAAAGACAGAACTGACAATATGTATACCTGGAAACCGGTCATTCGGCCCAGAACGTATATCTCCAGGCTGGGGCTATCGGACTTGGAACCATAGCAATTGGTGCATTTGAAGATGAGAAAGTCTTAAAAATCCTTGATTTGCCTGGCAATGAAAAGCCTGTCTATATTATGCCTGTAGGTAAAAAATGAGCAATAGGTTTCTTCATGGGTGAAACGAAGGATCTCAACCGCTGCTTGTGCGGTTTGGAGTATCCTTCTTTTTTTGTTCTCAAAATAAATAGATAAACATAAAAATATATTGACAGATAATAATTATATGTTAATATATAATAAAAATGATTAGATAAATATCGAAATACAGATTCCGGGGAGTGAATCAAATGGAAAGAAGAATAATCGAAAAAATGGTTAAGGCGATGAATTTTGAAAAGAATGAAGCAGTATTCATCAATTTCTGGGGCACAGCTGAAGAAATGGCAGAACTTACAGCTTTCGAGAATGTTATGAGGGATCATGGCATTATGGTTAATTCGTTAGCTATCACGGATGAGTTTATAACAGAAGAAGTTGCAGGAGATAAGAAGCCGATTCCGGAGGAATGGTTCGGGAGATATGACAAAGCAGCGTCAGTCGTCGACTTGATGATGCGCCCTGCAGGCATGCCTCCGCAGGGACTTGCCAGCGATAAGATACCGCTCTTTGGCGCTTTTCTGAAAAACCTGTTTAAAAAAGTCTCTTCGAAGAAAAAGTTCATCCAGGTTACCATGCCTTCCAGGGTAAATGCAATGATGGCGGGAATGGAATATGAAAAATATCATGACAGGATTATAAGGGCTCTTGACATTGATTATGACGAGCTTAAGAAGAACTGCGGGAAAAAGATAATGCAATTCAGCGGGGACAAGCGTATAATCAAAACAAGAAAGAATTGCGTCCTCACAATGGAAACGACCGGCAGAATATGGCATACAGATGCCGGTGAAGGGGCTTTTCCATGCGGAGAGATATATATCGCGCCCCTGGAAGATAAAACATTTGGTTCCATCTTCTTTGAAACATTTTCCGTTGAGGGTGTAGGCGTATTCAAAAACGTCACTCTTAAGGCAGAAGCCGGGCGTGTTGTTTCATCAGATTGCGACGAGTTCAATGAGTTCATGAAGACCCTTCCTGAAGGAGGCAGTATAGTCGCGGAGCTTGGTATTGGTATGAATCCTAATGTTGACTGCATCGAGGGGTATTCAGCCCTTGATGAGATTGCCGCAGGCACTTTACATATAGCCATCGGAATGAACAACCTTATAGGCGGAACAAACGAGTGTCCGTTCCATATGGATTTTGTAACAAGAGGCGAAGTCCTGTAATTTCTTAGGGTTCTGATATGAAAGAAGGTAATGGCATGAAGACTGTTATCGATAATATGTATAAATTCCTTGAACGAAGAAAAGCGGAAGTTCTTGAAGAAGCGTCAAAGCTTGCTGCCGACAGGAGAAATGACGAGAGCAATTTCCTGAAGGCTAAAGCCAATATATACGATGTTTTCAAAGCCCTGCTCAATGTCTCCTGTAAGGCAGCAGGCAATGACAGGGACACTTTTTATGCCGATTTTAAAAAGCGTGCGGAGACAGTGCCCGAAGCATGGAGAAAATCTCTTGAAGCAGCGGCAAGGTATGGTGATGATGCAAGGATCCTAACGGAGAAAGCAAAACTTTCCGCCGTGGATGAGATTATTGATAAGTTTAACAAGTTGATGGAGTCGTAGGATGATCTATACGGCTGTTGCCTGCAACGATTTATCGCTCCGTGAATCCATTTAGGATTCAAGTCGCGCTCGCTTCGCAATCCATGCGCCGCTTTAAATCGCATGCAGGCACGTCGTACTCAATCGAAAGGAGAGACATATGACTGAAAACGAAGCAGTTGATTTGTTCAAATGCCTTGCGGACAAATCAAGGATACGGATACTTAAATCCCTGATGCAGGAAGATATGTACGTTGAGCGGCTGGG
>DUSJ01000385.1 GCA_012842645.1 Clostridiaceae bacterium
CCCGCTCGCAAACTGTACATGACAGTTTGTCCGTCAGGTTCTTCGGCAGCAAGCCTCAGGACTTGTGCAGCGTTTTGAGACAACCCCTGCAAACTAAGTACGCGGTATTATCTTGCGTTTTTGACCGCTTCAGCAACAGCTTTCTGGTAATCGCCGATTGAGATGGTGACCTTGGATTTCAGGTCAGCATCGTCAGCAGGGCTTTTCAGGGCTGTGATCTTGTCTACGGTCTTGCCTACCATCCATTTTTCGAGATCGGCAATCTGCTCAAACCATTCTTTGCCGATGGATGAAGCTTTTTTCATGCCGTAATCATAGCCGCGTTCCACCTTGGTCTGCTTCTCTTCGTTAATATTGGTGGTGATTTTCCCTGTAGCGTCAAAGTTGATCTGAACCTGGGCAGTGTCAATCACAACACCAAGGATCTTGTTGGAAGAGTCGACCGTAACCGCAGCCATCACTGTGTCTACCTGGGCCAGACCCTCAGCTTCTGCTGTTGCGTCTTTCGACTTTTCTACTGAGATGGTGTGCCCGAGTCCTGTTTTGACAGATGCAGCTGCGCCGCAACCTGCCAGCAGAACTGCTACTAATGTGAGTGCCAGTACTTTTTTCATAAGACCTCCTATAGAATCTTAATATATGCAAAGAGCCTTGCGAAAAGGTTTACAGCCATTCCGCAATTTCGCTCAGAGCATCGGTGTATTGGGTTCTTGGTATTTCCTTAATTATAGCGCGGCATTTTTCAACATACCGGTTTTTCAGCTTCTCGGCATCTTCTATGCCGTTGGAAGCCCTGATACCCTGTAGTATATATTTTATATCACCTTTGCCGCCGAAATAATCAGTTACTTCTTTCAAAAATTCCGGGTTGTTTTTTACCGCCATAATTACGGGAAGCGTAGCTATACCTTCCTTAAGGTCATTCAGTACGGGTTTTCCTTCGGCGGACTGTTCCGAGAGCAGATCCTTTATGTCGTCTCTTATCTGGAACGCGGCGCCGAAACTCATCCCGAAGCGACCGAACCTTCTTGCGATATCATCCGGGAGATTGGCAGTCTTGGCTCCGAGGATCATGGATGCGGAGAACAATATGCCTGTTTTGCTCAAGATTCGCTTCAGGTACTGGTATACGCTTGCTATTTTATACTTGCCGAGGTATTGCTCGACTTCTCCTTCGCACAGAAGGGATATGGACCTCGCAAGTATTTCAAGCTTCTCCGGTTTAAGACCGGTTTCCAGCAGCAGGCGCAGTGACCTTGTAAGAAGGTAGTCCCCGGTATAAACGGCAAGATTGGTGTTGTGCTTTTCCGAGATAGTCATCCTGCCTCTTCTTATCTTTGCCTCATCAATGATGTCATCGTGGACAAGTGTAGCCGCGTGCAGGATCTCGACTGCGGCGGCGGCGGGGAAGGTCCTTTTCCTGTCATAATCCCCGTGCAGGGCCGCTATTACGGCAAACGCCGGACGCAGCCTTTTTCCTCCCGATAACACTGCTTCCCTCGATGCAGTCTTTAAGAAGCTGTTTCTTGAAGTAACCTTTTTTTCCAAGTATTCTTCGAACGCGGTAATTTCTTGTTTAATGACCGGAAAATTATTCCACAAATCAGTTAACCTCCTGGATCTTTACGGCACAAGCATTCGGGAAATTATTCAGGTCTGTCCAGGCTGCCTTTGAAGAACAGCCTGAGCTTTCTGTTTTTCCAGAAGCTCTCCCAAACATTGTTAAGGTAGGGGAGGAGATAATAGTCAAGCCCGAATGCCCTTCCTGCTCCGCCCATGGTTGCAAATGATGCGAAGAGCATCCACCAGCTCTTTTCATACAGACCTGTTGACGACAGGAACATCATCAGCATCCCAAGGGATATGACGGATGCTATGAAGGTAAATGCGCCGCCTATGAACATAAGCCCCACAAGTATCTCGAATATAACGACAAGGACCTGGAAGAACATGGCGATACCGTCGGTGGCCAGGACCACTTTATCGATGAACCAGGGCACAAGGCTGAAATCTCCGAAATGGAAGAATTCGATTCTTGCATAGTTCTGGGAGCTAACCGCTGCTCCCTCGGCAATACGGGTCTCCTTACCCAGGTAGAAATTAACTATGCCGATCTTGATTATCGGGGTTTCCTCGGTTTTTGCCGTTACGCCTGGTGTGCTTGTAGCGCCGCTGACTGAATCGGGTGTCTCGTTTTCATTGCCAGGCGCATTGTTAATTCCGGTTGCAGCGCTTACCGCGTCAGCTTCTGCAGCGGTCGCAGCGCTTTTTGCGTCGGCTGCGTCATTTTCGTCTTTCTCA
>DUSJ01000031.1 GCA_012842645.1 Clostridiaceae bacterium
AAAAACCATTGGCTACGGGATCAAATATATCTGATCAGGTATTTGAAGGTGCAATATGGATTATATCCGTAAACTACCGCTGCTGCTGGCTTTATTCAGCGCTATCGTTACAGGCCTGGCGGGATATGCAAACCGGGTAGGAAATAAGGAAAATATGGCCAACATGGTCATCGTAATGTTAGTTTTTTACATTGCGGGACTGTACATAAGGAGCACGATCTTCAATATAGCCGACACAATAAAGAAAAAGGCTGAAGAGAGGGAAATTGAAGAAAAGAAACGGCTGGCGGAGGAAAAAAAGAAAGCGGAGGAAGAAGAAAGGGCAAAATCGCGCAGTGCCCCGGAAAGCAAAGTGGATGTGGTCGTGGATGATAACCTCGGTACTGGTATAGGCGACAGCGATTTTGATGAACTTCCGATAGCGGAATATATAAAAAACGAATTGGGGAAATAGCATATTCCCTGAGAATTAGGGAAGGCGGAGATGAGGATGTCATCATCAGCTCTACACAGACAGCAGGAACTATGGAAGAAATACAGTGAAACAAGAGATCCGAGCATAAAAGAGCAGCTGATCCTTGAGTATGCTGACCTGGTCAAGTATGTGGCCGGCAGGCTTAGCATATACTTCGGTTCCAATGTTGAATATGACGACCTTGTCGGTTATGGTATATTCGGACTTATCGATGCAATAGACAAGTTTGACGTGAATAAAAAAGTTAAGTTTGAAACTTATGCTTCGCTGCGCATCAGGGGTGCGATAATCGATTCAATAAGGGAACAGGACTGGGCGCCAAGGTCGCTCAGGAAAAAAGGAAAAGAGCTGGAAAAAGCATATTTTGAACTGGAAAACGAACTGGGGCATTCCGCGACAGACCAGGAGGTGGCTGACAGGCTCGGCATAACAGTCGAGGAACTGAACAAGCTGCTGCAGGAAGTAAATATGTCCCAGATGATTTCATTGGAAGATTACCTTGAGCAGAACCATGAAACGGGCTTAGACACCCTTGCGGTACAGAAAGAGTCCAATATGCCCGAACAAAGGATGGAAGCGATCGAACTGAAGGAAATGCTTTCTGAAGCTATTGAAAAGCTGCCTGAGAAAGAACGGACCGTCGTTACATTATACTATTACGAGGAACTTACACTGAAGGAAATAAGCATGATAATGAATGTCTCTGAGTCAAGGATATCCCAGCTGCACACAAAGGCCATTCTGAGAATGAGGGGCAGACTGGAAAGAATGAAGAGCGCCATTCTGTAAGACCAAAAACAGGATATTTCGCTGAATTCTTATGAAGGAGAGTCACAATGGCAGACAGATACTTGCAACAGAATAAAGGATTCAGTATAACCTATGAAAAGGACGGCGTTTATCTGACTGTATACAGGCTGCCGGACTTTTTCAGCCGTGTCAGCGATACGGAAGTCCTCAATTATATCCGCAAAAAGAAGATACAGAATTATAATGCCGGCCTGGTTTCGGAAACCGTAAAAAAATGTGAAGGCAAGCCGGTGAAGATTGCCGAGGCCCAGGAAGAAGCAAAAATTGACGCCACTGTTGAGGCCATTGTTTCGGAAGATAAAATGATGGCTTTTGTTATTTTGACTCCTCCCGAAGCCGGCGGATTGCCTCCAACCCTCGAGTCCATAGTACAAGCCCTGTATTCGAAAGGCGTGGTTTTCGGAATTAAAGAAGCACAGGTCCGGGAACTTGCAGCCAATCCTGTATACAACCAGCGCATACTGGTAGCTGAAGGAGTTATGCCGGTAAACGGCAAAAACGGTGAGGTCAGGTACCTTGTCGATATTAAAAAAGACCGGAAACCTGTCATAATGGAGGACGGCACGGTCAACTACAAGGACATGAACCTGATAGAGAACATCACCAAGGGGCAAAAGCTGGCCGAACTGATACCTCCTTTAAAAGGCATACCCGGGAGGAACATCCTGGGACAGGTACTGAGGGCTATTGACGGGAAACCGGCGTATATACCGAGGGGCAAAAACGTTGTGCTGAGTCCCGACGGACAGGAATTGTTTGCGGACATCGACGGACAGCTGATGTTCGTCGACGGAAAAATAAGCGTTTTTCCTACTTACGATGTGCCCGCCAATGTGGACAACTCGACGGGAAATATCAGGTTCATAGGCAATGTCTATGTCAGGGGCAACGTGCTGTCGGGATTTGAAATAGAGGCCGGAGGCAACATAGAAGTGGACGGAGTCGTGGAAGCCGCGATATTGAGAGCAGGCGGGGACATAATCCTGAAAAGGGGAATGCACGGGAACGGAAAAGGCATCCTGTCCTCGGGCAGGGATATAATATCCAAGTATATAGAAAGCGCGACCGTCGAAGCCCGGAACGATATCAAGGCTGAAGCGATCATGCATTGCAATATAAAGTGCGGCAACAGGCTGGAATTAGGAGGAAGAAAAGGACTCCTGGTTGGAGGCACTGTCAGAGTCGGAAGAGAGGTGGACCTTAAATATCTTGGAAGCCAGATGTCAACGGCCACGGTCCTTGAAGTAGGTATCGATCCGAACCTTCGTGAAAGGCTCAGATTCCTTAAAAACGAGATACCGGTCATGGAGGAAAATCTCCTGAAGGCAAACCAGGCAATAGCGCTTCTGAATAAAATGAAAAATGCCGGAACTCTCACGATGGAAAAGCGCGAATTGCTTGCGAAAAGCACAAGGGCAAAGTTTGTATATGAGAACAAGCTTATGGAGTACAGGAAAGAAATTGCCGAAATAGAAGCGGCGCTGCAGCAGGGGGCCAATGGGCGCATCAGGGTCCGCGGCAGCGTTTTCCCCGGTGTCAGGGTTGCTATCGGAAACAGTATGTTGTATATTAAAGAAGAGGCTCAATATTGTACTCTTTACAGTGATGGCGCAGATATCCGCTTCGGGCCTCTTTGATTGGAGGGATCGTCAATATGTCGATCAGGCCGGTGGATTACCAGATTCTGATGCCAAAAGTGAATGACGTTGCAAAAATCAATAGTGAAGAACAGCAGAGGCTGGTCGCCCAGGCGCAGCAGAACGCTGATAACTCGATAAAAGAAGCCATGCACGATCTGAGGAGTGTCCATTCCCAGAGCGAAGCCCAAAAAATAGCGATTACGGAGGATCAGAGGAACCGCGGCAGGAGCAATGAAAAAAAGCAGGATAAAAAGAGCGGGAACTCAGAGAAAGATGACGACAAGGGCCCTGATGAGGTGAAACTTCCGCAGGAGAGATGCACCATAGATATAAGGATATAGCGTCGACGAAGAAAAGTCCGTAGAATAACATCCCGGGAAGCGCGGCGAAGATCCCGGATGATATAAACATAAAGGATAAAGAATTTAATTTACATATGATAAAAGGTCGAGGTAAGGAATAATGACAGCATTTTTCACATGTATCATTCTTGTCGGATCAGGCATAACTCTGTTTGCCTTCATTCTTATGCTGTTTGAGAAAAAACGGCTTCATGATTACCGCACAGACCTCAGGGAGAAAAAAGAGGACCTGATAAGGGTCATTGAGGATGCGGAAGAACTTATCACAGAAATGAACCGATTCTCCGAGTATACTGTCACCCAACTGGAAGAAAAACATGAAGCCCTTCAGAAGACCATCGCCGAAGCGGACCTGAGGATAGAGATGATGAATTCTTTCGGCATGGATGAAAACACCATGTATCTTTCTTCATGCCAGAACAGCATGACCGTACCTCAATACTACGACGAAACATCCATATCACGGATCCTGAAAGAGGAGAAACCTGAAACCAGTTCCGCAGCGGCCGTTCAGCGCAGAAGCAAGGTATTGACCTTCGACCTTAAAAGACGGGAGATTATAAAGCTTGCAAAAAGCGGCCTGGACAGTACCGAGATAGCACGACTGCTTAACTGCGGAAAGGGAGAAATCGAACTGATTTCAAGAATGGCAGGTAATTCAAGGTGAAGCTGATAGACGGCAAAAGCGTACTTCTCGGAATGGGTATAGGAATAATCCTTACTTCGCTGTTAGGCGTTATATTCTTTGCCGGGTACTCGCCCCGGCTTTCCGATGCCGAGATTATTGAGCTTTCCCGCAGGCTGGGAATGGTGGACAGGCTTGAAAACAGCACTGATATCAGGCGGAATGCAGACGGCAGCATTCTTTTCATAGTCCGGGAAGGAGAAACTTATACGGACATTTCAAAAAGACTGTACGATGCAGGTATAATCGAAAGTTCAATCGAGTTTGATATCATGATAAAAAAAGAGAATCTTGAGAATTCCATTAAACCTGGTGAATATACCATCAGCCACAGTGATGACACCTAGTCCATAATAGAAAAACTGACAGGAAAATAAAAATCCCTGTTCTTCCTTCGTGTAAACCGCGTACAGGCATACGCCCGTAACCCGCATCTTTGGATAAAGACGGAGTATTGATTTTAACAGTTCCATATGTTAATATAACTTATGCATCTTTTTCATTGAAAGCCGATTATCATGCCGAAGTGGCGGAATTGGCAGACGCACTTGACTCAAAATCAAGCGCCCTCAAAGCGTGCCGGTTCGAGTCCGGCCTTCGGCACCAAAATAAAAGGAATGAGACCATGCGTATGTTTTGGTCTCATTTTTTATTTATCAAAGTGTCCATTCCATGGCCTGAAAGTTTGCTCATCGGCATGTACACATATCTGCAGACGAAAAATCGATTAATTGAGAAACGTAAGTGTTCATCAGTCATGCAATCACAATAACGTTGTGTCAAACATTTTTCTTAAGAACATACGATTAACTAAATCATTAATTTGAAAAAAGCATATCAAAGAATGATTAATATTTATGTTAATTGAACAAAAAACAATAAAAAAAGCCAGATTTTTTGTGCATAATTTATTGACAATGGCAGTAGTATAGTATATATTATAACTACAATACGACAGTTCAATTAACTATTTGGAACATGATTAATCTAAAAGTTAATCGTAATTAAAAGATATCAAAACCGGTAAATCTCAAGATTAATTACTTAAAGAGTATTTTCAGAAATAAAACTTCATTAAGCAATGTACGGGGGTCGGACACCATGACGCAGAAAGCCAGGGTTACTATTGAAAGATCATATACCATAGGCGAAGTTGATAAAAGAATATATGGTTCATTTGTTGAACATCTGGGCAGAGGTATCTATAACGGTATTTACGAACCCACACATAAGGAAGCCGACGAACACGGCTTCAGGAAGGATGTTGCCAGTCTCGTAAGGGAGTTGGGGATCTCTGTGGTTCGCTATCCCGGAGGAAACTTCGTTTCAAGTTACCGTTGGGAAGATGGCATTGGCCCGGTAGAATTAAGGCCAAGGCGGCTTGATCTTGCATGGCGCACACTGGAAACCAATGAAGTAGGAGTAAACGAATTTGCGTCATGGTGCAGGGGGATCGGGGCGGAACCAATGCTGGCCGTCAACCTGGGCACAAGGGGAATAGAAGCGGCCCTCGATCTCCTGGAATATTGCAACCATCCTGCAGGGACCTATTGGAGTGATCTGCGTATCCGGCATGGATACCGTGATCCTCATGACATAAAGATATGGTGCCTGGGGAATGAGATGGATGGAGTATGGCAGGTCGGGCATAAGACACCGCAGGAATACGGGCGGCTTGCCGTTGAAACTGCAAGGGCAATGAAGCGTTTGGATCCTGATATTCAACTTGTTTCATGCGGAAGTTCCCACACTTTCATGGAAACTTTCCCGGAATGGGAAGCTGAGACATTATTACATACCTACGATGCGGTAGACTACATCTCGCTGCACCAGTATTTTGACAATGAGGACGGGGATACGGCGAATTTCCTTGCCCGTTCGCTTGAGACAGAGCATTTCATAAAAACCGTCATTGCTGTATGCGATTATGTTAAGGCCAGGAAACGTGGGAAGAAGGATATCATGCTGTGCTTCGATGAATGGAACGTATGGTACCATTCGAAGAAGCATGATGACAATCAAATGATGAGTAACCCATGGCAAACCTCTCCGCCCCTGCTGGAGGATATCTATACATTTGAAGATGCGCTGGTTGTTGGCTGTATGCTGATTACATTTCTGAAACACGCAGACAGGCTGAAGATTGCCTGCATGGCACAGCTGGTCAACGTTATTGCGCCGATCATGACGCAGCATGGAGGAGGTGTATGCCGCCAGACCATATACTATCCGTTTCTTCATGCGTCAAAGTTCGGCAGGGGCACGGCGCTTAAACCTATTATTGTTTCACCCAGGTATGACTCCAAGGATTACACTGATGTTCCGTATATCGATACAGCAGCCGTCCATAACGAAGAAGCTGAAGAGCTGACGCTGTTTGCGGTTAACCGAAGCCTTGAGGATCCTGTTGCGGTTTCCTGTTATCTCAGGGGTTTTGAAGATTATACGGTCGCGGAACATATCGTTCTGGAGAGTGAAGATCTCAAGGCAGCCAATACATTGGCCAATCCCAATGCCGTTGTTCCGCATGTAAGGCAGAATTCCTGCGTTAGCCATGGAAAAGGGGAGTATACCATAGAACTCCAAAAGGCTTCATGGAATGTGATTCGGTTTAAAAAAGCGCACTGAAGAAGTTTTTTATCGGAATACCACGCTTGTAATGGATATTCCGTAAATATAAAAAATTAATGAAAGTGAGGTTGCGGTAAAATGAAAAGAATGAAACTGTTGTCTGTATTGGTCGCGATGGTATTTATTGCAGCTTCTTTGGCAGCTTGCGGATCACCGGCCCAGACAGGCTCACCAACGCAGTCTTCAAATCAGACTCAATCCCCGGGCTCCGATGGCAAACAGTCGACGACTGCTCCTAATGCAGTGGATATTGAGTTCTGGACATTCCAGGATCTGCATGTCGAGTTCTATGAAAAGATGGCTGAGAAATGGAATCAGGAGCATCCCGATCGTCCCATCCATCTGGTTACGACTGTCTATCCCTTTGACGACATGCACAACAAGCTGCTCATTGCTTTGCAATCGGGTGTTGGTGCGCCGGATCTCGTGGATATCGAGATAGGCAAATATGCCAACTTCCTCAAGGGCGATATCCAGCTGGTTCCGCTGAATGACATTGTGGAACCCGAGCTCGATAATATTGTCAAAGCCAGGGTGGAAATCTATTCCAAGGACGGTACCTACTATGGTATCTGCTTCCATGTAGGCGCGGCTGTAATGTATTACAACACCGAGCTTTGCGAACAGGCGGGCATCGACTGGAAGAACATCAAAACATGGGATGACTTTTATAAAGCCGGGCAAGCCTTCAAGGCTGCTATGCCTGATAAATACTGGGTATCTGTGGAATCCGGAGATATTTGGCATATGTGGCCCATGCTGACATCTCAGGGCGGTGATATGCTCAAAGCCGACGGAACACCCGACATTAATTCTCCGCAAATGATTAAGACCCTTGAATTCAACCGCAAGATGATTGATGAGGGAATTGCGGTAATCGCTCCCGGCAACTACCATCATGCTGAAGAGTTCTACGCACTGATGAACAGCGGAGCTATCGCATCCATTTCAATGCCCATGTGGTACATGGACCGCTTTACCGATCATATGCCGGATCTCGCACATAAAATGGCGATAGCCCCACTGCCTGTCTGGGAAGCCGGTCAGCCACGCTCGGCAGGTATGGGCGGCACAGGTACTTCCATTACGAAGCAGTGCAAGAATATAGAGCTTGTTAAAGAGTTCCTGGCCTTTGCGAAACTTTCCAGGGAAGGCAACATTGAAATCTGGAATACGCTCGGCTTTGACCCCATCCGCACCGAGGTTTGGTCATTGCCTGAAATGACTAATTCAGTCAATAAATTCACCGAGTATTATGTAAACAGTCCGTTTGAGGTCCTTAACTCGATCAAGAACGAGATCGTTGCAATCCATAATTCCGAAGCACTGCCCGCAACGCTGGATGCCATGAAGAACTCGGTGCTGACAAGGGCCTATACCGAGAAGAATGTAGATATCCCTGCAATGCTGCAGGAGGAGCAAAGCAATATCCAATATTAATCCTCCTTACCAAGGGTCAACTTTTATCCGAAAGCGCCTGCTTAATGGCGCTTTCGGATAATACAATTTTTGATAGGATTTTGCATATAGCCATATAAAGGGGACGAGAAAGCAATGAAGCTCAAGAACTGGATAAAGTCCTTACCCTACTCACAGAAAATCGCGCCCTATGTTTTTATATCTCCGTTTATCATTGTTTTCCTATTGTTTTTTATTTATCCGGTGATATCCACGGTCATCATGAGCTTCCAGAAAGTGGTGCCCGGCCAGACGACATTTGTAGGGCTTGATAATTTTAAAAACCTTTTGAATAACGATTTTAAAAAGGCTGTTACCAACAACCTGATCTATACGGTTACCACGATTGCCGTGGTCATACCTGTTCCGCTGTTACTTGCGGTTTGCCTGAACAGCGGGAAGATGAGAGGAAAGAACTTTTTCCGGGCGGTTCTTTTTCTGCCGTCATTGGTTTCGATAGTTGTGGCAGGCTTTACCTTCAGGCTGATCTTCGGCGAGCTGCCCACAGCCCTTCTGAACAGCATCATATCCCATTTAGGGATTAAACCCATCAAATGGCTTGGTGGCCCGGCGCAATGGACAACCTTTTTTGCGCTTCTTACCCTCTGCTGCTGGCGCTGGACGGGAGTAAATGTTGTTTATTACTTATCGGGACTAAGCAATATTCCTAATGAACTCTATGAAGCGGCTGACATCGATGGAGCCGGGTCGATGCAAAAACTCAGGTACATCACCATTCCGCTGTTAAGACCCGTTACTGTCTATATTCTTACCATAAGTATCTATGGTGGCATGGCCATGTTCCTGGAAAGCTACATGCTGTTCAACGGCAATCGTTCGCCGGGCGGAGCAGGGCTTACAATTATCGGATACCTTTATCGCCTTGGCTGGGAGCAGGCCAATATCGGGTATGGCTCTGCAATAGGTTTGACACTCCTGATCTTCACGCTTGGCATAAATATCATCATGCTGAAATATGCGGGTCTGTTTAAGAAGGGAGAATAATATGAAAGAAAAGTCAAGTTTAAAATTGCAGTCAGGCATCATGATCCTGATCTTCATCATAATGGCTGTTATTACTCTCACGCCTTTCATAAGCATATTTCTGGCATCGCTTCGGCCAGGAAAGGAACTGATGAGGCAAGGTTTGGGACTGAATTTTGATACGTCGGTAATGTCTTTCAATAACTATGCCTATCTGTTTTCAGGACAAACAGATTACTTTACCTGGTATAAAAACAGTGTTGTCATAACTGCGGTACAGACGGTTCTGACGCTGTTTGTAAGCGCTTTTGTTTCCTATGGCTTTGCAATGTATGATTTTAAGTTCAAAAACTTGCTTTTTACATGTGTTTTGTTTATTATGATGATACCAATGGAAATCATCATGCTGCCGCTATTCCAGTTAATCATCAGGATTAGGCTGATAGACACCATATGGGGCGTGATTTTGCCGTTTGTTGCGGGACCGCTGCCAATATTCTTCTTCAGACAGTTTCTGAGCGGCATACCAAAAGATTTTGTGGATGCGGGAAGGGTGGATGGCTGCACCGAGTATGGCATCTTCTTCCGTATCATAATGCCGCAGATGAAACCCGCGTTTGCGGCTATGGGCATTTTTGTTGGAATGAACAGCTGGAATAACTTCCTGTGGCCGATGATTGTCCTGAATTCCAAGCATAAGCTGACTCTGCCCATTGGTTTAAATGCATTGATCACGCCTTATGGGAATAACTATGATGTGCTTCTGGCCGGAGCGGTGTTCTCAGTGATTCCTGTCATCATATTGTTCCTGCTGTTCCAGAAATACTTCATCGCTGGAATGACAGCCGGCGGCGTAAAAGGGTAAGAAAAGGGGATTTGTATGATCATTACACCCATACCGGAAAATGCGGCTTTTTTTGAAGCGCTGGCAAGCCCTGTGCGTTTGGAAATTATTCATCTTCTCGCTGAAGAGGACCTGAATATCAAGCAGCTGGCTGAGAAGATCGGTGTTAGCAGTCCCATCATGATAAAGCATGTTCAGAAACTTGAAGATGCCGGGCTGGTAACCACCCGAATGGTAAAAAGAAACGGTTCCATGAATAAGATCTGCACCCTGGTATTTGCGGAATACCGGCTTATGCTGGATTATTACCGCAGACGGGGTCTGCCCATGGTAAATACATATTCAATACCTGTCGGTTCCTACTGCCTCATTGAGGGTACTCCCACATGCGGCCTTGCCACAGAGAGGGGGGTGATCGGGAACCGTGACGAACCGCAGGTTTTCTGGGAAACAGAACGCTTCAATGCGCAGCTTTTGTGGTTCACACAGGGGTACGTGGAATACAGGTTCCCCAATTACCTTTCATCCCAGCGTAAGATTGTGGAAATTGAAATTTCATTTGAAATAGCCTCTGAGGCGCCTGACTACGCGGACGACTGGCCATCGGACATCACCTTTTACTTTAATGATACAAGGCTTTTTACATGGACCAGTCCGGGAGACTTTGGCGTGAAGCGCGGAAGGCTTACCCCTGAATGGTGGTCATCCAACCAATATGGCTTGCTGAAGACCATCCATATCGGACAGGACGGCATTTTTATGGATGATCAGATGGTTTCGGATATAACCCTTGATAAGCTTTTAGCCTACGAACATCCATACTGGAGTATTCGGTTCGCGGTTGAAAAGGACGCCAAAAACGTGGGCGGTTTGACCCTGTTTGGCAAAAAGTTCGGAAACCATGAACAGGATATCGTGGTCCGTACCTTCTTTGAAAAAGCGGAACAGGCAAAATCACAGCTTATTCATCCCTGAAAGCGACCGGGTTTTCAATAAGCGTCGCAAACCTGTAGTTATGGGCGTGCCTGTCATTAACGGTGGTTTTGCCCCTGACAAAATGTACATGTCTCCCGTTGCCCACGTCTATGGCAGGTCCGGTGAAATCCTCTATTTCGTGGAAATGGTTATTGAAAAAGTCCGTATTGGTAAATATCCTATGCTTGTGACTTCCGCCATGGATTGGAATTGCCTGGCCGGTCACTCCTGCAAACCTGTGGTTGTGCAGGGTACTGTCATCCTCAAATCCCGTGCTTCCTACAAATTCGTGAACATGTTTTTGCCTTCCCGATGCTGAGTTCTCACAGTTTTCAGGCCTTGTCTCGCGATTCAGGAATCTTACCCAGTCAGGATAGACATCCCAGTTGATGTTGTACAGCATACCATTCCCCCGAAACAATCTTTGCTTTAACATATTATGCATAACATACGATAATTGCTAATGTTGTCAGTGTCGGGACGTCGTAAAAATACTGTTGGCATGCTGTTCAGATCTTCTTGGTGTCCTCGCCGGAGCTTTTCTGAAATACAACTTAGATATTGAATAACATATATTATTTATCGAAAATCGATAAAATATAATTGACATTCGATATGTGCCGTGTTATATTTTACCTGTAATACACTGTTCATGCACGGAGGTTGCTCTATGGAATGGAACAAAGACAAAAGCGTCATTCTTTCCAGAGTTTGCGTTGTGGTATTTGCAATACTGCTTGCTGTGGCCGATATAGGCGCTTACTGGCTTGTGACATGGTTCATGGACGTGTCACGTTACCTTGGTGGGTTGAAAGACGGTTACTTTATACTTGCCACGGTTTATTCATGCAGCGTTTTTGCATGGATACTGCTGGTGAATCTGTGGAAACTGCTGGCCAATATACAGAAAGGCATGCCATTTGAAGAATCAAGCGTCAGGTGCCTTCGCGCAAGTTCGTGGTGCTGCGCGGGCGTTTGCGCCATCTGCCTTTTAGGTACCCTCTACTATGTTCCGCTGATACTGGTATCTGTCGCCTCCGGTTTTATGGCGCTCATTGTCCGGATAATAAAGAATATTTTTGAGCAGGCCATCGCGATGAAGACCGAGCTTGATTATACAGTCTGAGGAGGATTCTGATGGGGATCATAGTCAATCTTGATGTGATGATGGCAAAAAGGAAAATATCGGCTGGTGAGCTTGCGGAACGCGTTGGCATAACCCCTGTAAACCTTTCCATATTGAAAAACAACAAGGCAAAGGCTATACGGTTTTCAACGCTCTCGGCCCTGTGCCGTGAACTTGACTGCCAGCCGGGCGACCTTCTTGAATACAGGGCTGATGACAGTTCCGACAGCGATAATTCCGACAGGGAGGATTCATGATATGGATAATTTTGTTAACGACAGCACCAAAACCGCACAGGACATTGATGTGCCCCGGCTCTATGGGAATCCCTTCGTACCGTCGGCCGCAGAAAAGATAGCAGTCATATTCAGTTATCCGCTGGCGTACCTGTATACCTATATCCTGATCCCGCCTGTAAACAGGGACAACTGGTATCCCGTCACGGCAGCATTTATCATCCTGTTCTGTGCATTGAGCGAAATATTCTATCACAGGCGCAAAGCGACGGCTGAAAGCTATGCCTGGCTCGGATGTATAGCCGTCATACTTGTTTCAATGCTGGCAGGCCTTAACCGTGTATGGGGAGACAGCCTTGCCGTGTTCTTCATTCATGGATACGCAGTTTACTGGATTCTTAACAGATCGGGCAGACTTATTGAAGGCAGGAGCGGGCCTTTTACCCCCGTCGACATGATGAACGGGTTCATTGTTTTTCCCTTTAAAAATTTCTTTTTAAGGATCAAGGTATTATGGTCGGCTTTGAAATCAAGGGAGAGAAAAAACGGTGAAAAAACATCAAGAGCAGGAACCGTCGCGGCCATTGCCGGGGGATTGATACTGCTCTATATTGCCGGAGCGCTGCTTGCCGCCGCAGATGATACATTTGACAGGTTGGTAGGCGATATATTAAGGCTTTTGGATATTGATTTTCTCAAAACATTCATTCCCAGGTTCCTGCTGAGTTTGCCTGTGGGTGCGTACCTGTACGGACTGGTAATAGGCACGAACAGGGAAGACGTTCATGAACTGGAGGAGAGAGGCGGCATAACCCTGAATAGACTGGAAACGCTGAAAAAGGTGCCTGCCAAAGCCTGGATGGTTATCCTGGGAGGATTTTCATTGCTTTACCTGTTGTTTTTCGTCATACAGGGCAGTTACCTGTTCGGCGCGTTTACAAGAACCTTGCCCGAGGGTTTCACAGTCGCCCAGTATGCAAGGCAGGGCTTCTTCGAACTTTGCCAGATCATGGGCATAAACTTCCTGCTGTTCTGGCTGGTGATGAAAAGCAGCAATATTGATATCAGAAGCAACCGATTCGCCATGATAATGTGCTCCGTTCTTCTTGCGGAGAGCCTGCTGTTTTCTGTCACTGCTTTCTCCAAGCTTATGCTGTATATATCATGCTTTGGTTTTACTCCGAGAAGGCTGCAGAGTACATGGCTGATCTGCGTGCTGTTTGCCGGAACCGCGCTGGCGCTTTACTCGCTGTGGACAAGAAAAAGAACGTTCAGGATATGGATATATATCAGCGGCATATCCCTTGCCCTTATGCATCTGTATTGACAGACAGGATCAGTATTTCTGGTTTATATAGTTATCGGTCAGGGACTTCCTCTTGTCATCCTTAAGGATGCCGTTCGCCTTCAGAGCATTCGCTATGAAGGCGCTTTTTGTATGGAGAATGAGGTAATCATTGTCGCTTACGCCGCTTACAGGATAAAAGGCGTTTATTTCAAGAAGGATGTCCGGATCCTTGATAACGATTTCTATTAGCTTGTCTTTCAGCTTGCTGGACTTGACGCGGACATAATATGCCTCTGCCTTGAAATTTATCAGTCTCAGCAGCGACATGGTGGCGCTGTCCTTAAGGTAATAATAATTCATGGACTCGGCCAGGCAGGCCTGGCGCTCCTTCTCCGAGTTTTTGGGGTCGCGGGCAAGCCATTGCCAGTACTTGGCGCTGACATTGTAATAGTGATAGTTGTATATGGCCTTCTTGATATTGTCCACCCTGTTGAAAGGTTTTATGCCGAGGCTTTCCATGTACCTGTAGTTTTCTTCTATGAACTCGTTTTTTGTCAGGTCGCCCATCTTGTATTGTATCAGCAGGCTCTGCCTGTTCCTGAGAAATTTATTGAATTTGTCCATCGTCATGATACACCGCCTGTATGTCACATGATAAACAAGTTTTTGTAAAATGTAAAGGGAAGAAAATATCAATTGACTTGACAGTATTCGGACCCTTGTGTTATCATGAGAAAAATTGCCAGTGTCCTGTGTTATGCTGGCGGCAGCGGCCACCGGCATATGCAGGAAGAGATCAGAAAAGAAGAGGTTAGTAAAGAAGAGAGGAGAGTAGTTCATGAGTACAAAGAATGTACCCTATCGTGTCTATTTATCTGAAAAGGAGCTGCCCGAAAGCTGGTACAATATACGGGCCGATCTTCCGAACCTTAGTCCCTATCTGAACCCCATGACCAAAAAACCTGTTGTTCCCGACGATATGAAGGCTATTTTTCCTATGGCTCTTATCGAGCAGGAAATGTCAAACGAACGCTACATAGAAATCCCGGAAGAAGTAAGGGAACTGTACCATTCCTTCAGGCCGTCTCCGCTGTGCAGGGCTTATAACCTTGAGAAAGTCCTGGGAACGCCTGCCCGTATTTATTACAAGTACGAAGGCAACAACCCCTCGGGAAGCCATAAGCTGAATACTGCCATACCGCAGGCTTACTACAATTACAAGGCAGGAATAAAGAGGCTTACCACCGAAACCGGGGCGGGCCAGTGGGGAACTGCGCTGTCTGTCGCAACCCAGTTATTCGGTTTGAAATGTACGGTTTACATGGTCAAGGTCAGCGCCATGCAGAAGCCATACAGGAAGCTTATAATGGAAACCTATGGCGCTGAGGTTCACCCAAGCCCGAGCACGAAGACAAAAGCTGGCAGGGATATCCTTGAGAAGGATCCGGATTACATGGGAAGCCTTGGGCTCGCCATAAGCGAGGCTATCGAGGATGCCGCAAGCCACGAGGATACGAATTATTCCCTTGGAAGCGTACTTAACCATGTCCTCCTCCATCAGACCATTATTGGTCTTGAAGCCAAAAAGCAAATGGAAAAAATAGATGAGTACCCTGACGTAGTAGTGGCATGCTGCGGAGGCGGAAGCAATTTCGGAGGCATTGCATTCCCGTTCCTTCATGACAAGATCAGAAACGGCGCAAAGACAGATATTATAGCCGTTGAACCGGCCGCCTGCCCGACCCTGACAAAAGGCAAGTTCGCTTATGACTTTGGCGACGTGGCTCATTTTACCCCGATAATAGAGATGTATACTTTAGGACATAACTTTATGCCGCCCGGAATCCATGCCGGCGGACTGCGCTACCACGGAGACTCGGCCCTGGTAAGCAAGGCATACCATGATGGCCTGATCAGTGCAAGAGCTGTGCATCAGACAGACGTATTCGAAGCAGCTGTCCTGTTCGCGAAATCCGAGCTCATACTTCCGGCTCCCGAATCGGCTCACGCCATAAGGACGACCATCGACGAGGCCCTTAAGTGCAAGGAAACAGGAGAATCGAAGTGCATTCTGTTCTGCCTTAGCGGTCATGGCAACTTCGATCTTACGGCGTACGATGAATACCTGAGCGGAAGGCTTGTCGATGTCGAGTACCCGGACAGCAAGCTTGAGGAAGGTTTCAAAACGCTGCCGGAAATATAGGCAGCACGATCAAGAAGGGCGACGGAAAACCGTCGCCTTTTTTAAATTTATATTTCATTTGCATTTTTAGACTGTTATATCTTGCAAAATCGTGGTATTTTCTATATTAACGCTGATTCGGAGGATGTAAAGGTATGAAAAGATACGTTTCGCTTAAAATGAAACTGCTTATAATATGTGTGTCACTCGTGATATTCTGTACGGTTCTTACAGGGGGATATATCGTTCTTAAGCTGCCTGATACAACAATAAATGCCGTGGGAGACGACTATATCAACATACTGGCTTCCGTATCAAAGATCATCGACATTGAGAAGTTTGCGGCCCTGAAAAGTAACGATATTGGCAGCGAGTACTATAAAAGCATAAATGAAAACCTTGCGGAAGTGCAGGAATTGCTGGGACTCAACCACCTGTACCTGCTGAAAAGAAATGCGAACGACGAGTTTTTCCAGTTATCGGGAAGAAGCGCCGAAACTGATGCTGTTTCAGGCGCTACAAGTGTAGTCGACACTGTTTCGGGAGCTACTGCCATAGCCCGGAACAGTACGGTAATCACAGACGCGATGAAAGACAGTTTCATGGGGAATGAGAGCTTT
>DUSJ01000386.1 GCA_012842645.1 Clostridiaceae bacterium
GACTTCTTCTGGTCCATATTCCTGATAATCATCATGACCATCATGATGCTGATCACCCATGTGGGATACGCGCTCCTGGTACTGTCGGTGGTGCCGCTCCTGGTCATTATAAGCATGGTATTCCAGAGAATCATACTTCATAATTTCAGGAAGGCAAGGAAGCTTAACTCCCAGATAACGGCGGGCTTCAACGAAGGAATAACCGGGGCCAAGACCATAAAGTCCCTGAGCATAGAAGAGCATATGCTCAACGAGTTCAAGGGCCTGACCAGCGAGATGAAGAACTTCACTGTAAGGGCCGCCACCATCTCATCGGTTTATACCCCGCTCATCCTGCTTCTGGGCAGCATCGCCACGGGTCTCGTCCTCTGGAAGAGCGGCGCCCAGGCAGGAGAAAATGCCGTAAGCTATGGCACTATAGTTGTGTTCAGCTCCTATGCGGTACAGTTCTTCGACCCGGTAAGGCAGTTTGCCAGGGTTTTCACTGAACTTCAGTATACCCAGGCTTCAGCCGAGAGGGTCGTTACCCTGCTGGATACTGAAAATGATATTGTCGACAGCCCTGAGGTTATACAGCGCTATGGCGCAATGTTCGAGTCTGACCGCAGGGAGTGGCCTCCTTTCAAAGGCAATATCGAGTTCAGGAATGTGACTTTCCGTTATAAGGAAGGCGGAAATATCCTCGAGAACTTCAACCTTACAGTGAAGGCTGGAGAGACCATCGCGCTGGTGGGTGAGACCGGATCGGGCAAGACTACCATCGTCAACCTGGCCTGCCGCTTCTACGAGCCGACAGAAGGCAGCATCCTGATAGATGGCGTGGATTACCGTGAAAGGCCATTGCTCTGGGTTTACTCAAACATTGGCTATGTCCTGCAGGAGCCTCATCTCTTCAGCGGGACTGTTAAGGAGAACATTGCCTACGGCAGGCAGAACGCGACGATGGAAGATATCATCGCAGCCGCAAAGATCGTCAACGCCCATGATTTCATAATGAAACTGGAAAAGGGATACGACACCGAGGTTGGTGAAAGGGGAAGCCGGCTTTCGACAGGCCAGAAGCAGTTAATCTCCTTTGCCCGCGCAATCCTTTCTAACCCGGGAATGTTCGTGCTTGACGAAGCCACATCGTCGGTTGACACCGAGACCGAGCACCTGATCCAGGACGCATTGAACAAGGCCCTCGAAGGAAGGACCAGCTTTATAATAGCCCACAGGCTTTCCACCATAAGATCGGCGGACAGGATCCTGGTCATCGACAAGGGTAAGATTGTTGAAGAAGGTAACCATAAACAGCTGATCAAAAAGAAAGGTTACTATTACAGGCTCTATACCAACCAGCTTATCAAGGAACAGGGCAAAATGGCTTTCGGGGCATAAAACATAAATAACAGGGGCTGTCTTAAAATTTTAACTGAAAGCATGCTGTACTGAGCTGAATTGCCTCCGCAGGAGCAGTTGAATGTTGAAATGCGATAAGTAGCGGCTCGAGTGAGGTTAAATCTGCCGGATGCAGATTTAAGCCGGCACACGCCCGGAAGGCGTGATTGCCAGCGACCTCGCGAGAGCAAACTATGCTATTTACAACTTCCTGCGACGAGGACAGCAAGAAGATCTGAACAGCATGCAATAAATTCTGGGAGAGTCTCACTTGACAGATTGATTAATAGTCAGCGGAGCATGTTTTTCTGCTTATTCTGCAGAAGAGCCTGCTCCGCTTGATTATATGCCTGTTCAAAATCATTCTCAAGGCTGGCCTGGGCGCAGCCCCAGCTCAGGCTGATGACATATGGTTTTTTAAGCCTGCTGTTAAGCTCGTCCAGTGCAATGGTGAACCGCTTGGTGATGATTTCCGTAGGGTCTTTCTGTATGTTTTTGACCAAAAGCACATAGCGTTCACAGTATTGATGAATCAAAAAGTCGTCATCCCTGATGGACCTGCTCAGGATGTCCGAAACGCAGGACAGCACAAATTCCCCTTCGTTGAATCCGTACCGCGAATTAATCTCGTTGTAATTGTCTATTTCAACGATGATCAGAACATATTCTCCACTCGAGCCGTTACGCGCTTTCAGCATTTTTGATGCCAGGTGCCGTATATTGGCGAGTTTGTCAAGGTTGTCCTTAACGGTGAGCTCATTCAGACGCCTGTTGGATATCATCAGGCTGTCATGGACGTCGGAAATCTTTTTCTCCAGTTCTGCCTTCTTTTTTATTGAGTAAATATAGACTAAGCTCCTGCACAGCTCGGCAGCGAGGTCATCTATTAACGCCCCGGTAACGTTGTTTATGGAAATTATCAGGAGACCGAGCTGCAGGCGATTCATAACCAATGGCTTGATA
>DUSJ01000387.1 GCA_012842645.1 Clostridiaceae bacterium
CGCGCCGACCGTTCCCCGGGCGAGTTCTACCAGTTGGACTTCGAAATGGCCTTCGCGACACAGGAGGATGTGTTCGAAGTTGCGGAAAAGGTTTTGTATGAGACGTTTACAGCCTTTTCAGACAAGTATGTGAGCCCGCCGCCCTTCAGGCGCATCCCTTATGCCGAAAGCATGCTCAGGTACGGAACCGACAAGCCCGATCTGAGGAATCCTCTCGTTATCGAGGACCTGAGCGGCTTTTTCAAAGATGTTGACTTCATGCCGTTCAAGGGAAGGCCGGTAAGGGGAATTGTTGCTTCCGACTGCGCAGCGAGACCCAGGTCATTTTTCGATAAGATGCTTGAGTTCGCCACCGGGATAGGCATGAAAGGCCTCGGGTATATTTCGGTTGGAGACGGGATGGAGCTGAAAGGTCCCATAGTGAAGTACCTTTCGGAAGAAAAGCAGAAGGAGCTTATCGGGAGACTCTCGCTGAAAGAAAACGACACACTGTTCTTCATTTCGGATGCGCCGAAGCTGGTGGACAAACTGGCTGGCCAGATCCGCACAGAGCTCGGAAAACGTCTTGAGCTTATCGATGAGTCAAGATACGAGTTCTGCTTCGTCGTGGATTTCCCCATGTACGGGATAAGCGAAGAAACAGGCAGGATAGAATTCACCCATAATCCTTTCTCAATGCCCCAGGGCGAGATGGAAGCTCTTGAGACCATGAACCCCCTGGACATTAAGGCATGGCAGTATGACATAGTCTGCAACGGTGTCGAGCTATCATCGGGCGCGGTCCGCAACCACAAGCCCGAGATCATGGAAAAAGCATTCGAGATCGCAGGCTATACGAAGAAAGACATAGAAACCAAGTTTTCAGCGCTGTATAACGCTTTCCATTACGGGGCTCCTCCCCATGCAGGCATGGCCCCTGGCTTGGACAGGATAATAATGCTGCTGACAGGCCAGGAAAGCATCAGGGAAGTCGTTGCTTTCCCGATGAACAGCAATGCCCAGGATCTCCTGATGGGGGCTCCATGCCCTGTGACCGAGCAGCAGCTCAGGGAGGTCCATATCAAGCTTAGATAGGAGGTTTGCTCATGGATCTGAAAACCGTCATGGAATACGAAGCCATGGTAAAGTTCAATCTGCCCGGGTCTGAGCGCGAATGGATTGCAGAAAAGGCCTCCATGCTGGAAGAGAGCTTTAATGAGCTCTCAAAGGTCGACACTGACGGAGTGGAACCGCTTGTCTCCGTCCTAAACTTCAACTCGGCGCTTCGCGAGGATGTGTCCGTCAGGCTGGTTTCAAGGGACGAAATACTTGCGAACTCACCCGACCAATACGACGGGTATTTCCAGGTTCCGAGGACCATTGAATAGGAGGCGGCGAGTTGGACAGGGAGTTTTTTGCATCAAGGTATGAAACCAAAACGGACAATTCTTTTGCCCTTGACGACAACATAATGGTAAGAGGCGGCCTTACAACCGCCGGTTCAAAAATGCTTCAAAATTTTGTATCACCGCTCCAGGCCACGGTAGTCGACAGGCTCCTGGATGCCGGTATGGAACTGGCCGGCAAGACAAAGATAGACGAGCTTGCAATACCCACGGTATCTGAGGATATATTCGCCACTTTGTCCGGGGCAGCAGGCGCCGTATCGGAAGGACTATGCAGAATAGCGCTGTGCAATGACGTGTCGGGGAAAAACCGCCGCCAGGCGCCTGCAAAAGGGCTGTACTACATTCATCCCACCTACGGTACGGTATCCAGGTTCGGACTGGTTCCGGCCGTTTCTTCCATGGATCAGCTTGGCGTTGTCTGCAGGGATATAGACGACGGGTTCAATGTCCTCGGCATTATTGCCGGCCACGATGAAAAAGACTTTACGACATTCCCGGAAAAATCATACTCCTATGCGCCAAAAGAAGGGCCTTTCAGGATTGGCATCCCTGTAAATGTCATGGAAGCTGCCGATGAAGAAAGCGGGAACTCTGTAAATGAGTTTGCCGGAAGATTAGGCGCGGAGAAATTCGAACTTAAGTATTTTGAAGTCCTTCCCCAGGTCATGTATATACTGTCATGCGCCGAGATCGGCAACAATACTTCACGGTACGACGGCATCAAGTTCGGTTACCGCACCGAAAACTATTCAGGCCTTAACGACCTTTATACCAACACGAGGACCGAGGGGTTCAGGCCCGATATGAAGCTTGCGACCATAATTGGCGCTTTCGTTTTGTCAAAGAAGAACTATGAGGCCTATTACCTGAAATCCATGAAAATACGGCGCCTGCTCAGGGAGCACGCCGATGAGCTTTTCAGCCGTTTTGACGCCGTCGTCATGCCCCTCAGGCTGAAAGATCCCGAACCGTACAGGAACATGGCGCTATAC
>DUSJ01000388.1 GCA_012842645.1 Clostridiaceae bacterium
TCTGATCGTTTCAGGGTTATCATGATCACCGGTACCAACGGAAAGACGACCACCTCGCGTATCGTTGCGGGTATGCTCGATCAGGCCGGCATCAGGTATGTTTCCAATAAATCGGGAGCCAATCTCTCAAGCGGTATCGCCACAACGATAGTCAGCGCCCTTTCCCTTTCAGGCAAGCCGCTGGTAAGAACCGTCCTCCTTGAAACCGACGAGGCCGCGTTCAGGACCGTGGCTCCCATGCTTAAGCCCGAAATAGCTATAGTCACCAATTTCTTCCGTGACCAGCTTGACCGTTACGGTGAGCTTTATACAACCCTGAACAATGTTAGGGAAGGCATTAAGGGCACTCCCGAAACCAGGCTCATTCTTAACGCCGACGATTCCCTCTGCGCTTCCCTGGGCAGGGACGTTCCAAACCAGGTCATCTATTTCGGCCTTGGAGATAACGTATATCCCGAGGATTTCGTGAAAGCCAACACCGATGCCGCTTTCTGCATCAACTGCAAATCGCGTTATGACTATATATCAAGTTCTTTCGGCCACCTCGGGCATTTCCGGTGTCCTTCCTGCGGGTATGAAAGGCCCGGGGCTCAGATCGAGTGCACGCAGATCCTGGAGTATGATAACCTGAGTTCGACCATTGAAATTAGGACTCCATCGGGAAAAATAACCGCGAAACTTGCCCTGCCTGGCCTTTACAACATATACAACGCCCTGGCCGGAACTGCCGTGGGACATCTCCTTGAGCTTGGAGAAAATGACCTGGTCCGTGTTCTTGAAGGATTTGAATGCGGCTTCGGCAGGATGGAGTCATTCGAAGCGGAGGGAAGGACCTTCAGGATGATACTGGTCAAGAATCCCACGGGGTTCAACCAGGTCCTCAGGTACCTCATGACCCAGGCCGACAAGTGCGTCATCGCTTTTATAATTAACGACAGGATTGCCGACGGGACCGACATATCATGGCTCTGGGACGTGGATTTTGAGATTCTGTCCTTCATCCTGAACAAGGTCCGAAAATTCTATGTCTCCGGCATCAGGGCCGAGGACATGGCTGTAAGGCTGAAATATGCCGGCGTCCCGCAGGACAGCATCTTCATCGAGCATGACGGCAATAAGCTTATAAACAGCATGATTGAGGCATCAGGAGAAAAAGAAAACCTGTATATACTTCCCACGTACACGGCCATGCTCGATATACGCAAAACCCTCAGGGAACGCTTTAATCTGAAGGAATTCTGGAAATAGTTCGGCGTCTGCCGCTCAGAAGGGAAAATGGATCATGTACGAAATCAATATATGCCATCTATATCCTGATCTTTTGAACCTGTACGGTGACAGGGGCAATATCATATGCCTTTCAAAGCGCTGTGAATGGCGCGGTATAGAAGTGAACGTAAAGGGTATATCCATCGGAGACGACTTCCGCTGGGAGGACTATGATATCATATTCATAGGCGGAGGACAGGATTATGAGCAGACCATACTGCAGGACGACCTGATGAATGGCAAGCGCCAGGGCATCATTGAAGCCGTCGAGGCAGGCAAAGTCTTTCTTGCCATCTGCGGCGGCTACCAGATCCTTGGCAAATACTACAGGACCCATGACGGAAAAGATATCGAGTGTATCGGGGCCCTGAACCTGTGGACCCACGGCGGGGATACCCGTCTTATAGGGAACCTGGTCTTCGAGGTGGATTTCTTAAAGACTAAGGATAATAACGGTTACATCGTAGGCTTTGAGAACCATGGGGGCAAGACTTACCTCGGCGAAGGCGTGAAGCCGCTTGGAAAGGTAATCAAAGGCTTCGGCAACAACGGCGGGGACGGCTTTGAAGGGGCTGTTTACAAGAACACCTTCTGTACCTATTCCCATGGAAGCCTTCTGCCCAAGAACCCGGCCCTGGCCGATCATTTGATTATGCTTGCCCTTCTCAACAAGTATCCCGATTTCCAGGGGCTCGAACCCA
>DUSJ01000389.1 GCA_012842645.1 Clostridiaceae bacterium
GGTGATCGCGGACAGGATAGTGGCCGCGGTACTCACCATAACGAAGAATCCTGACACTTACGACGGAGTCTATGTCTTTGTGGGCATGGTCTTTTATGCCATCCAGCTATACGCCGATTTTACCGGCGGCATAGACATTACCATAGGTATTGCGCAGATGCTGGGCATTGAAGTGGCGGAAAACTTCATAAGGCCGTTCTTCTCGAAGTCTATCGCCGAGTACTGGCGCAGGTGGCATATTACCATGGGCACATGGTTCAGGGATTATATTTTCTACCCGCTGTCGGTCTGCAAGCCCATGCTGAACCTGTCCAAGTTCTCAAGGAAACACCTTGGTGAGAATATAGGGAAAAGGGTCCCGGTTTATGTGTCTACGCTGGTAGTCTGGTTCGCGACAGGTATATGGCACGGGTCGAGCTGGAATTTCATAGTTTGGGGACTGCTTAACGGTGTGATCATCCTGATCTCCCAGGAGCTTGAGCCGCTGTACTCGAAGTTTCACGAAAAGGTGAAAATAGGGGATACGTTCGGATTCAGGCTTTTCCAGGTAGTCAGGACTTTCCTTCTCATGTCGTCCCTCAGGATACTCGACTGTTACCGGGATGTGGGCATATCTTTCAGAATGTTCTTCTCCATGTTCACCAGGCCGAATTTCAGGGTGCTGTTTGACGGCTCGCTGCTGAAACTGGGCTTGAATGTCCATGACTATATAGTGCTGGCCCTCGGCGTGATCCTGATGATATCCTTCAGCCTTGTCCAGCGCAGGGGAAGCGTCAGGGAAATGCTGTCCCATAAACCTGTGGTGCTGAGATATTCCGTATATATAGCGCTGTTTTTCACGGTGCTCGTCTTTGGAGCATACGGGATCGGGTTTGACAGCAACCAGTTCATCTATAACCAGTTTTGACATTAAGGAGATACTGAAAACCTGATGAAAAAGATGAGAACAATATCCATTGTGATTGTTATATTGGTGATAACGGTACTTTCTGCAGTTCTGCAGAAGCTGCTGATGCCCAAGTACATGACGCAGATAGTGGAAGGGGCATTGATAGAGGAATACTACCATGAGAAGATCAAGGACCATGATGTGATCTTCATTGGCGACTGCGAAGTGTATGAAAACTTCTCGCCCATAACGTTATGGGAAGAATACGGGATCACAAGCTTCATCCGGGGCGGAGCCCAGCAGCTTGTATGGCATTCCTATTATCTTCTTGAAGATACGCTGAAATACGAAAAACCCGATGTGGTCGTTTTCAGCGTGCTTGCCATGATGTACAATGAACCCCAGAGGGAAGCCTACAACCGCATGAATATAGACGGGATGCCCCTGTCATTGACAAAGCTGAAGATGGCCAAAGCATCCATGATGCCTGAGGAAGACCTGATTACATACGTATTCCCCATCCTCAGGTTCCATTCGAGATGGAGCGAGCTTACAAGTGAAGATTTCAGGTATTGGTTCAAAAGGGACCAGATATCCCATAACGGGTACCTGATGAGGGTGGATGTGAAGCCCGTGGGCAGGCTGCCGTCGCCAAGGCTCCTTGACGATTACCGGTTCGGAGACAAGGCGTACGAATACCTTGACAAGATCACCGAGCTGTGCAAGAAGAACGGAATCAAGCTGGTCCTTATCAAGTCCCCGAGCCTTTATCCCCACTGGTACGAGGAATGGGACCAGCAAATGGTTGACTATGCGCAGAAAAATGGTTTATTATATATTAACATGCTGAATGATATCGACGAGATAGGTCTGGATTTTGAAAAAGACACCTATGATGCCGGCCTCCATCTGAATCTTTCGGGTGCCGAAAAAGCAGCGAAATACCTGGGGAAGATACTGCAAACTAAGTTCAATCTGCCCGACAGGAGGAACGATGAGAAGCTGAGCGCGATATGGCAGGAGAAAATCGACTATTATAATAAAATGGAGCAGGAGCAGTACAGGGAACTGGAGGAATACGGGTATCTTCTCAAGTTTAATATGAGAAGGAATCAGGAGAATAACATAAATCCGTGATTGCTCACCAATGAAAAACTGCTTTGAATGAACAGGAGGCATTATATTATGAAGATAAGAATTCTGGCTGTTTTGATGCTAATTGCTATATTTTTTGCGGGATGCGGCAATAACGCGGGGAACAACAATAATACGCCTGCACCGTCAGCCCCGGCTTCGGACAAGCCGACACCGACACCTGTCGCAGAAACGAAATCAAAATATTATTTCGAGAACAGCGGTGTAAAAATCTACATGGATGATGACGCGAAGCCCATACTGGAGAAACTGGGAGAACCTCCGTTCGGTACCTTCGAGTCTCCCAGCTGCGCATTCCAGGGGATGGACAGGACATATTACTACAACGGTTTTGAACTGTACACCTACACCGAGAGCATGGAAGACGAGACGGAATATGTTTTTACTGTCAAGTTAATGAGCGACGCTGTATCCACCCCCGAAGGCGTTTCCATTGGAGACAAGGCGGAGAAGGTCTTAGAAAAATACGGCGACGGTTATACCGAAGCATCTGGACAGTATATCTATACAGACCATAACACGAGGCTGGCGTTCAAGATCCAGAGCGGCGAAGTCGCAGCCATAGAATACAGCCTTGTGATGGAAGGAAATGAATAATCGGTGGTCATTTCCTGCGAAGCATTCCGAATTTTCCACCGCGAGAAACCTTGTATCCGCCTGATTATCTGCGCTCACACATCCTCGCGCCTGAAGCAGCTGACAAGGTGGTCGTTTACCAGGCCGGTGGCCTGGAGATGGGAGTAGATTATAGTTGAGCCGAGGAAACGGAACCCCCTTGATTTCAGGTCCCTGCTTATCCTGTCGGAAAGCTCCGTTCTGGCCGGGACCTTGGAAATGTCCGTCCAGTGGTTCCACAGGGGTTTATAGTTTACAAAGCTCCATATGTAATTGTCAAAACTGCCGAATTCCTTTTGTATCTCCAGGAAACGGCGGGCGTTATTTATGGATGATTCGATTTTCCGCCTGTTTCTTATTATCCCCGGATCATTCATCATCTCTTCAATCTTTTTCTCGTCATACTGCGCTACCTTAACAGGATCAAACCCGTCATAGGCCTTACGGTAGTTCTCGCGTTTCCTGAGTATGGTCAGCCAGCTCAGTCCTGCCTGGGCCGACTCAAGGATCAAAAACTCGAAATGCTTCCTGTCATCATGGACCGGGACGCCCCATTCCTCATCGTGGTATTTAACATACAACTCATCATTGCCGCACCATGGACATCTGTTCAACTTAACCATTCCCTTCATTTCAATAAAAGACCGTGCGATAACATTTTTGTGATTGTCCGCGGCTGTAGCCAGCAGCGATTCATCGCTTCATGAATCCATCCGGGATTCAAGTTGCGACCCGCTCCGCTGTCCATGCTGCGCTTAAATCGCATGCAGGCACACCGCTTAAAGCTAACAGTCTGAAGGTTGTTGAGATTATTTTAACACAGTATTTGATCCGGGAACAGCATTTGATATGCCATGCCCTCTGACGCGTATCTGAGAAGAACATTAGAAACAGATAAAAAAATGCTAAATCTGTTGAAATGGCATAAGAAATTTAATAGTATACTAACTAAAAGATATGGCTATAACTGGACGTTAAAAGGGAATGGGGTCAGTCTTATGGACGATATAATCCAGGTTGAACACTTAATAAAATATTACGGATCGCTGCCAGCCGTGGATGATGTATCATTCAGGGTAAAAAGAGGAAGCCTGTTTGCTTTTTTAGGCACGAACGGCGCGGGTAAGACGACCACTATCAACATATTGTCTACGCTTCTTGCAATGAACTCGGGGAAGGTCATCGTCAATGGCTTTGAGCTTGGCAAAGATGACGACAGGATCCGCAGCAGTATCGGCGTTGTGTTCCAGGACGGAGTACTTGACGATTTTCTAACGGTAAGGGAGAACCTGCTGACAAGAGGATCGTTTTATAATATCGACCCGACAACCCTGAAGAAAAGGATGCAGGAAGTTGCTGAAATAACGGGATGCTCCGAATTCATCGACAGGCGCTACGGAAAGCTTTCAGGCGGGCAGAAACGCCGCGCGGATATCGCAAGGGCGTTGATCAACCAGCCTGACATTTTATTCCTCGATGAACCAACAACGGGACTGGATCCCAAAACCAGGGTCTCGATATGGAAGACCGTAGACGACATGCAGAAACAACTGGGAATGACTGTTTTCCTGACGACCCATTACATGGAAGAGGCAGCCAATGCTGATTTTGTAACGATTATACATAAGGGCAGGATCATAGCCGAGGGCACCCCGCATGAACTTAAAGAAAGATACTCCAAGGATGTATTGAAGATTTATAATCCTTCCCCGGAACTATGCGATTATCTGGCGAACAGGAACATTGAGTACAGGTCCGGAAATTCGGTACTGATAATAGAAATGACGGGGGCTAAACAGGTTATCCGGTTTCTAAATGAAATCAGGGACATGGTGGATTCTTTTGAATATGTTCTTGGCAATATGGATGACGTATTTCTGAAGGTAACGGGCGAGAGGCGGGAGGATACCAATGTTTAAAAATATAAC
>DUSJ01000390.1 GCA_012842645.1 Clostridiaceae bacterium
GCGGTCACGGTAGGCCCGGCCCAGGCGGGCATGACATATCTTCTTCGCTGTTTCTCGTATGAACAGCCGACATTCTACTGGTCGGATTTTATAGAAAAGATGAAAGAAAACCTGAAGCAGGGAATCGCTGTCTGCCTTATAAACCTTGCAATAACCGCTGTAATGTTCGTGGACTTTTACCTGTATGACCAGCTCACAGCCGGCGGGGCGAATTTCATGTTCCAGCTGGCCAACGGGCTGCTGATTATTGCTTTTATCCTGTTCCTCATGATGAACATGTATATATATCCCATGATGGTTACATATGAGCTTAAGTTGAGAGACCTTTACAAGAATGCATTTTTGTTCAGCATGGGCAAGTTCCTTCCAAACCTGCTGGTGCTTCTGATTTGCTTCATTCTTGTCATGGCTCCGATGCTCGTGGTGATACTGACAGGAAACGGCACAGTATTATTTATAGTATATATATACTACTTATTATTGGGTTTTGCCCTGCCGGGACTTGTCCTGAACTTTTTTATCAACCCTGTTATCGACAGGTACTTAAGGCCTGCTCCTGCGCAGCAGGCTGATCAGTAAAGCAAAAAAAGCGGACACCCTGGGCATCTTACGTAAGGAAGGTTATTCAAGGTGGTTAGCTGACGGAAAGAATAACAAACCGTAATTTGATACTCTGCGGCAGTCTTTAATCGGACTGCCGCTTTTAAAAAAGAAAAATAATTATCATTTTCACGCAATGAAATCCGATTTTCTGCGAGTAGATAAATGAAAGGCCTTAAAAAGAAGTCAAATCGATTTGAGGTGTTAGTATGGATGACAAGAGCATAGTTGCCTTGTACTGGAGCCGCTCAGAAACGGCGATTACAGAGACGGCCTTGAAGTACGGCACCTATCTTGCCAGTATCTCATCCAACATCCTGGACAGTTGGGAGGATGCGCAGGAGTGCGTCAATGATACATACAAAGACGCATGGAACTCCATGCCGCCCCATCGCCCTTCAGTTCTCTCAACATACCTCGGAAAAATCACGCGCCGGATCTCTATAGACCGTTGGCGAAAGCGGAACGCGGAGAAGCGAGGCGGCGGCGAGCTGCCCCTTGTTTTGGATGAACTGGAGGATTGTGTTTCCGGCTCCGGCAGTATTGAAGATGAAATTGTGCGTCAGGAATTGGTAAAGCTGTTCAACCATTTTCTGAACTCGCTGCCAGTCACTGAGCGCCGGGTCTTCCTCTGTCGTTACTGGTATATGGACTCTATCCAGTCCATTGCCCGGCAGTTCGGATTCTCACAGAGCAAGGTCACATCCATGCTGCACCGGACGAGGGCGAAACTCCGGGTACTGCTCGAAAAGGAGGGCTATTGATGAAAGCGAATGATCTGCTCTGTATAATAGGCGAAGCTGCCGACGAACATATCCAGGATGCAAAAAACGTGAAAAAAATGAGAATGCCCCAGTGGGCAAAATGGTTTTCTGTGATTGCAGCCTGCCTTGTTTTGGCTATTGGAATCGGAGGATTCCTCCTGACAAGAAAAGGCGGTATTTCTTCACCCGGAAGTGAGACAGGTGGCAGCGGCCATGACGGGGGCAGCACGTTCATGTCCTATGCCGGGCCCGTGTTCCCGCTGACTCTGAGAGAGGAAAATGCCGCGATCTCTGCCCGGCGCAATATTACCATGGATTTTGCTCCGTGGATTCCAATATGGATTTCCAATGAGGAGGAAGCAGCTTCCCGCACGGAACTGACGGAAGAGGAACGGCAGGATGTTCTGAACTCTTACAACCGGTGTTATCCCGAGGGCGGACGTTATCAATCCTCCCGTAATATTCTGGTGACCGATTCCTATACGCTGACCAACAATGATACACAGGATCAGACTGTTCGCGTCCTATACCCATTCGTATCCAGCTTGAATTACCTGAGTAAAAAACGGCCAACCCTAACTTTGAACGGTGAAGTTTTGGAAACCACATTGCATGCAGGCAGCTATGCCGGTGGGTTTGAAGGCGCGTGGGAAAACTGGGATGAGACCCATGAAAATCCGGGAAGTTTGAATCTTGCCCGCTTTGAAAGCTGGGAGGGTTACCGCGGCCTGCTCTCCGATGGGAGCTATCTCCAGCGGGCTTTAAGCGATTTTGTGGATTTCAGTCACATTCCCGTCACGGTCTATGAGATTACCGACGCCTGGGGACCGGAGAGAAATGACGATGCCGGTATCCCCAATCCCACCATCCGCATAATGTTTGAACTGGATTTTTCACAAACGAAGATTCTGTCCTATGGTTTCAACCAGGGACTGTACGACAGGGAACAGGGCATCATGGGTAAAGGTTTTAGTATCAGCCAACCCGGAGAGCGGGGATATGGTGTGCCTTGCTACATCATCGTGATCGGTAAGGATATCCATAATATAAGCTATCAAGGCTTCGCTACCGGAGGTTGGGATACAAAGAAGACCGTGGAGACAGGTGTGACGATTACACGCACTGAATCCAATCTGGAGGCAGCTCTCCGGTTGGCTGCAAGGTACCAGTATCAGGATCTGACCGATGCCGGAAACTATTTTGATGAAGCTCCTGACTACGGATTTGAGCTGTATTTCGGCCTGATGAAAGAACATCTGATGGCTTACGGCATTCTGGCCGAAAACGGCGCGGAGCGTTATGCCGACGGAATGATTGAAAATCTGGATGTGACCGGTGTGGATCGTGTGTTCTGGCTGGAGGCAGAAATCACGATTCCTGCCGGAAAGAGCGTAAAAATGGATGCCGTATTTGAAAAAGAACCCAGTTTTGATTTCTACTGCAATGCAAGTGAGAACAAAGGTATCTGCGGGTACGATTTGGTTTGCGAACTTGGAAGCAATCTGACCTTCACAGGGCAGACTGCAAAACTGGAAGATCGGGGGCAAATTGAAATTGTCCGCCAGAACTTCGGTTTTGATCTTTCAAGAGGTATTACAGAGGTAAAGCTGACAGAACCGCATTACTATTTGGAAGTCAAGTCGGCAGGCAAAGACTGATTTAAAGGGAGAGAACCTCTTTACGAAGTCTCTCCCTTATGCGCTTTTTAATCTATTCGAAAATATCCTGCATCCTGTAATACCCCGGAGCCTTGTTATAAAGGAAAGCTGCCGCTTTCAGGGCGCCTTCGGCGAAGAGGTCCCGGGATACAGCCGTGTGTTTTATTTCAATCATCTCATTGTTGCCCGCGAAGAGTACTATGTGCTCGCCAGTGATGGTGCCGCCCCTTACCGAATGGATGCCGATCTCGTCCCTTGTTCGCTTCAGCATGGATGAATGTCGGTCGTAGACATATTTCATCCCGCCGCCGGGAAGGACGGAATTGATAGCATCGGCAATGGCAAGGGCCGTGCCGCTGGGCGCGTCTATTTTCTGGTTGTGATGCTTCTCGATGATCTCGATGTCAAATGATCCGCTAAGCGTTTTTGCCGCCCTTTTTACCAGCTCTATCAGGAGGTTGATGCCCAGGGACATGTTGGCTGAAAGGAGGACCGGTATGGAACAAGAGGCTTCCTCAATCAGCTTTTTCTGCTCGTCGTTGTGTCCCGTAGTGGCTATGACGATCGGACAGGATTTCTCCACTGCATATTTCAGGATACCCGGTAAAGCTCCGGGATGCGAAAAGTCTATTATGATGTCGGCCTGTTCTTTAACCTCGGACACATCGGTATATACGGGAAACGGGTTGCCCGGTTTATCGGCCACGTCGACTCCGGCGACTATCGTCATCCCTTCCCTGTATGAACATGTTTTGGCTATGATCTGTCCCATTTTTCCGTTACAGCCGTTAAGCAATATGCGAATCATCAAAAATCCCCCAATAGCGCGGTAATTAATACGTTTTATCAAATCTGCAGACATTCATGGGATTTTAAACGGTGCAGGAAGGCTGGGGTTATTGTAAAAGCCCGTATTCCTGCAACGCTTTCCTGACCTTTTCAAGTCCTGCTTCGGAAATATCCACCAGCGGAAGACGGCATTTTCCGACATTGAACCCCAGCAGGTTCATGGCGGCCTTCACCGGTATGGGATTGGTCTCGCAGAACAGGGCTTTTTCGAGGGGAACGGTTTTTATCTGCAGTTTCCTGCTTGTTTCAATATCTCCTTCAAGGAAAGATTTGACCATCCTGTGGGTGTCAGCCGGGATTATATTTGCTACCACCGATATAACACCCTTGCCGCCAAGGGAAAGCAGGGGCACTACCTGACCGTCCTCGCCCGAGTACAGGTCCAGTTTGTCGTCGCAAAGGTATAAGGTTTCAGCAGCCTGGAGGAGGTTGCACTCCTTTACAGCCACGATGTTATCAATTTCAGCCAGTCTCTTCAGCGTGGCTGGATTTATGTTCAGGTTTGTCCTGGAAGGAACGTTGTACAGGACCATCGGGATGGAAATGCTTTCAGCGATGGCTTTAAAGTGCTGGTAAAGGCCTTCCTGAGTAGTCTTGTTGTAGTAGGGGGTAACTGAAAGGATGGAATCAACGCCGACTTTCTCACAATACTGAGAAAGCTCGATGGCATGCCTGGTGTCGTTGCTTCCCGCGCCGGCCATTACGTGTACGCGCTTATTGATCAGTTCGGTCGCGAAACTAACGACCGCTTTATGCTCTTCGTCGGACATTGTGGATGCTTCTCCTGTCGTTCCGCAGATCAGTATGGCGTCGGTGCCTTCCCTGATGTGCCATTCGATCAGTTCCTCAAGCTTTTTGAAGTCCACTCCGGTGTCTGTGAAGGGTGTCACCAGGGCTACACACGAACCGGTAAACAAAGTTTTTTTCATAATCGGCACTCCTTTCAGGATCTCTTGTGTCAGGTATCAAAAAAGCTGCCTGATAATCTACCGGCAGCCTGCATAACAACAATGAGCAATACAAGTCATCTACCGATAGCTCTCCGCTTTGCCAGCGACAGTCGAATGGCTGTTCGCCATCCAACCAGGTCACCTGGTGTAACGGCACCCGGTGCCTTCGGCGTTTTCCCCTTTCACCCGGGTGCATCGGACCGTTATCCTTACCCGGGATACTATTGAAAAACGCGCCTCTATCTATAGATTATATTCGATTTTAACGCGCAACTCCACACATGGGTGTGAAATTATCGTAAATCATATCACTATTGCATCGCATTGTCAAATAGTAAATCAATATGATATATTGAAATTGGTCTTAAGGCAAATAGTGGCGCTGTCCGTTTTACTGCCGGTACTTATCCGGATGACGCCCCATATAACATTTCCGGCATTGGAGGTATACCAGTGGCTCCAAGAAAAGTACAAAAGAAAAAAGCAAAACCAAGAAAAAGCACCAAGGCTTCGGGTGCATCAAGACGGCTCAGATCCGAGGTGACCGGGCTCATATCGTTCGCTTTTGGCATTCTTATGGCCCTCAGCATATATTTCAGCAACATTACAGGGCCTCTGGGCGATCTCCTGGCAAGGATCGCCGGCGGCCTGTTCGGAATGACGGCGTATGCCCTGCCGCCGCTGATACTGATCCACGGCATAATCAAGATTTTTAAGCCCCAATTGCTTCACCAGGACAGGAGGTTTTACCTGGTCATCGCGCTTCTTGTTGTTTTTTCTTCAATGCTGCAGGCCGGCCTTTACGATGTATCCAGGTATGAAAACCTGACATTGCCAAGATATATTGATACTTTCTACAAGGAAGGTCTCAGCGCGATAGGAAAACGCGGCGAGTTCATTTCCAGCGGCGGAGTGCTGGGAGGTATCATTGGCGTGCCGCTGCTTTTTGTTTTCAAAAAGCTCGGGACCATGATAGTTCTGACGACCGCCGCGATCATCCTGGCATTGCTTATTACGAGGCTTTCCCTGTACGATGCGGCCAGGAGCGTGGCTAAAGGTACCAGCGAAGCTATCAGCAGCATGGTCGATGCCGCAAGAAAAAAACGCGAAGAAAGGCTCATCAGAAAAAGTCTTGAAGAACTCGTGATCAGGGAAGACAGCCCTGCAGACGCCGCGGTTCCGGGAAGAAGAAAGGGCAGGGTGCTGGATTTTCCTCTTGAAGACCAGGGCAATACCGAAAAAGGGCCTGATCTTCCGCTTGTAAAGAACGATCAGCCGGCTGCCCCTGTTTCTGCAGGTTCACGTGTAAAGGAAGAAAGTAAACTTAGGGTTTTTGATCTTGAACCAGGGGAACCTGAGCGGAAGAAGAAACAGGATCATGCGCCCAAAACAGCGCCTGAGCCCCGGGAAAAGGAAAGTACGGAAACACCAAAGCCTGAAGAAAACGAGGAAGAGAAGCTTCAGGCAGATCTCGCGCCTTCCGGAGAGATGGATTTTGACTATGTATATCCTCCTTATGAGCTCCTTTTGAGATCAAAAGAAGGCGAAAGCAATATGCGGAAGCTGAAAAGCAGTTCCGTCGACAATGCGAAGAAGCTTGAAGCTACGCTCGAGAGCTTTGGAATAGGGGCCAGGGTCATCAATATTTCTGTCGGACCTGCATTTACACGGTATGAACTGCAGCCTGCGCCGGGCATAAAGGTAAGCAGGATAGTAAACCTTACCGATGATATAGCTTTGAACCTTGCCGCCACAGGCGTTCGTATAGAAGCGCCGATACCCGGAAAAGCAGCCATAGGTATAGAAGTTCCAAATAAAGAGGTTGCTCCCATAAGTTTAAGAAGCGTCCTGGAGTCGGACGAGTTCAAAAACCACAGATCCCATCTTGCAGTTGCCCTCGGTAAAGACATCTCAGGCGAAAACGTGGTGATAGACCTGTCAAGGATGCCTCACCTGCTGATTGCGGGCGCTACGGGATCAGGGAAGAGCGTCTGCCTGAATTCAATCATTATAAGCCTGCTTTACAAGTCTTCTCCCGAGGACGTGAAGATGCTCATGATCGACCCCAAGGTCGTCGAACTGGGGGTTTATAACGGCATTCCTCATCTCCTGATACCTGTCGTGACCGATCCTAACAAGGCTGCAGGAGCGCTGCGCTGGGCTGTTTCGGAAATGACGGCCCGGTATAAGCTTTTTGCCGACAGAGGAGTCAGGGATCTCCTGGGATATAATGCGACTGTCGAAGAGACGGGAGAAGGGGCTAAACTCCCCCAGATTGTGATAATAATTGATGAGCTTGCCGACCTGATGATGGTAGCGCCCCACGATGTGGAAGACTCCATCTGCCGCCTGGCCCAGATGGCCCGCGCAGCAGGAATGTATCTTGTGATAGCGACCCAGAGGCCGTCTGTAAATGTAATAACCGGCGTCATCAAGGCCAATATACCATCACGTATAGCATTCGCGGTTTCTTCCCAGGTGGATTCCCGGACCATCCTTGATATGGCCGGAGCCGAAAAGCTCCTTGGGAAAGGAGACATGCTGTATTATCCTGTCGGCATACCCAAGCCCATACGTGTAAAAGGCGCTTACGTTTCCGACAAGGAAGTAGAGATGGTTGTCGACTTTGTAAAGAACCAGGCAAATGCGCGTTATGACCAGGAAATAATTGAGAATATAAACGATAATGCCAAAAATAATGATGACGATACGTCGGACAGCGACCGCGACGAGCTTCTCGACCAGGCCATCGAAGCTGTCATTGAATGCGGACAGGCATCGGTATCGTTTATCCAGCGAAGGTTTAAGGTCGGCTATGCAAGGGCCGGCAGGATAATAGACCAGATGGCAGAGCGCAATATCATAAGCGGATATGAAGGCAGCAAGCCAAGGCGCGTTCTTATAACGAAGGAGCGCTGGGAGGAAATGAAAATGTCCTCGGGGGATAAAGCATGAGTTTTGATTTTTTAAAGAACATACCCATACCTGTTGATTACAACGTATCCCTGGTGTTTGTCGTTTTTCTGACGGCTTTATTCACCATATACATGACTGTCCGCTGCTTTCGCAGGCTTACGGTACTGTCGGTTATCGTTCTCGCCATACAGCTGTTCATGCTGACAACAGGCATACTGACCGTTATGGATAAGGTTTTTTCTGTGCCTCAATACGAGATCGTCCTTATAATTGCAGGCATACTGCTGCCGGGGATTATCCTTTTGTCAGACTATTTCAGGATGAAATCAAGGATAAGGAAATCCAATACCAATGTTCCTCTCATTGAAAAGATAGAAAAGCCGAAACATACCGAGTGGAAGCTTGACGAGTATACCAAAAAACCGGAAGAGTGGAAGGATGAAATCAAGCCGTCAGTTATAACCGGAACCCTCGAAGTGACCGACAAACGCCTGAAACACAATATAATAAGGAAGCTATCCGCAGTCGATAAGCTGATCGCTGAAGGAAATATCAGGCAGGCGTATGAGATCAGCACTGTCCTGGCTGATTTGCTGAACAGCAATCCGTTCATTTACTACAACGCTGCCTGGCTGTCCTATAAAAACGAACTGTACAGCGAAGCGATCAGGTATTGTAAAAAAGCGCTGTACCTGCTTGGCAACGATTTTCCCCTGGGATTTGCGAAGAAAAAAGCCGGCGAGGAGGCAGAATCGCTAAGTTCCGCTGTTTGCTTCATTTACGGCCTGTCCCTGTTTGCGCTGAATAAATATGTCCTGGCCATAAACCAGTTTGCTTCGGCAAAAAAACATGTGGATGTGCTGAGCGAGGCGGATGTCAATATCGCAAAGTGTTACATTGCCATTGGCAAAACCTCCGAAGCCCAGAAACATATCCGTTTTGCGTTGAAATCAAGGGAGGACAGCAAGCTGAGGTATCTTCTTGCAAGACTTTGCTATGAAAACGGCGATGAATCTGAATGCAGGAACCAGCTGGAGATCGTAACATCGAATGATCCCGGGTTTACCGAAGCCTGGAAAATGCTTGGCCTTATCTGCCGAAAACAGGGCGACTGGCCGAAAGCTGCCGCGGTTTTCAGGAAACTATCAGAACTGGCTCCCGGGGATGCGGACGCATATTATATGCTGGGGGTCGCTCAGCGCCATGAAGGAAAGACCGACGACGCTATCGCAAGTCTTAAATATGCTGTGGAACTGATGCCGGAACACAGCAGGGCTTATTACAGTCTTGCATCGATATATGATGCCAAGGGTAAAACAGATAAAGCCGTCGATTGCCTGATCCGGTCCCTGATGGGCAAAGAGCGCCTTGAGATGGCATACAACCTTCTTGCTGAAATATATATATCCACAGACAGGATCCCTGATGCCATAATGGTTTACGAAGAGGCGGCAGCGGAACATCCGGGATCATACGTTATCCACTTCAACCTGGGTGTCACGCTGATGATGATAAAACGCTACGAGGATGCTGTCAAAGCGTTTAAGAAGGCCCACAAAATCACTTCCGACGACCCTGCCCTGTATTATAACTGGGCTTCCGCGGTAATACCCCTGAAGAATTATTCCGAGGCTGCAAGACTTTATAAGGAAGGCCTTAAGCTTAAAGGAGACGACGATGAGATCCTGTTCGGCCTGGCACGGGTATCTGCCTTGTCAGGTGATGTCGAAGCCACCATAGGATTCCTTGCCCGTGCAATAGAGATAAATCCGGATATGAGGATCAAAGCAAAATCCTGCCTTGATTTTGCCGCGTTCAGGACTCACCCTGATTTCATGGAAATAACGAGGCTGCCCCTTAGGGATGAAAGAAGGGACGCCTGACTATATTGCACTTGATAAAACATGCATGGTTGTAATAATATTAAAAAGGTTTCTGCCGGGCATTACCCGGCAGATAATTATAATGGCACGAAATTTAAACAGAAAGGAACATGAAGGTCTTGGAAAGGAAAACAAGGATAGGAATTCTTGGTTACGGAAACATAGGCAGGGGGGTAGAACTGGCGGTAATGCAGAACCCCGATATGGAACTGACTGCCATTTTCACAAGAAGGGATCCCGGTAGCATAAAGAACATGGCTGAAGGTGTCAGGATCGCCAATGTCAGCGAGATTGCGAAGTATAAGGATGATATCGACGTATTGATACTTTGCGGAGGTTCAGCAACGGATCTTCCGGAACAGGGCCCCCGGTATGCCGGGCTTTTCAATTGCGTCGATTCGTTTGATACCCATGCGAAAATACCCGAATACTTTGCCAGCGTGGACAAGGCTGCAAAAGATGCCGGGAAAACCGCGGCCATATCTATAGGCTGGGATCCGGGACTATTTTCCATAAACAGGCTGCTTGCCGAGGCAGTGCTTCCTGTCGGCAAGAACTATACTTTCTGGGGCAAAGGCGTCAGCCAGGGGCATTCCGACGCCATACGAAGAGTAAATGGAGTGAAAAACGCTATCCAATACACCATACCCATTGATGATACTGTCAACAGGGTCAGGAGGGGAGAAACGCCTGAACTTTCCGCCCGGGATATGCATATGAGAGAATGCTTCGTCGTTGCCAGGGAAGGAGCCGATAAGGCTGAAATAGAGGAAGCAATCAGGACCATGCCAAATTACTTCGCAGACTATAATACCATAGTGCATTTCGTATCAGAAGAAGAGCTCCGCAGGGATCACAGCCGCATGCCTCATGGCGGTTTCGTGATAAGGAGCGGGAAAACCGGGTTTGACGGGAATAAACATGTCATGGAGTTCTCACTGAAGCTGGACAGCAATCCTGAATTCACCGGAAGTGTCATGGTCGCTTACGCCCGTGCCGTGGCCAGGCTCAATGCCGAAGGCAGGACAGGAGCTGTCACGGTATTCGATATACCGTTAGGATATCTTTCCCCCAGATCGCCTGAAGAGCTAAGGAGCAAGTTACTATAATCAAAGTAGCCCACCCTTAGTGCTGGGCTGCGTTTTATGTTATTGAATATTTAAGTATTTGCTTACCTAATTATTGCAAGATATAGCCTTCTATGATAAATTAGTAAATAATACCATAGGAGGCTTTATTTATATTATGTCAAAACTAAGACGTTATCTGGAACCAGGAGCATCATATTATGTTACCTCGGTTACAAACAGAAGGGAGAAAATTTTCCTTTCCCCTAAAGTATGTAAACTGTTCATTGTAACAATGGAGTTTTATAAATATTACCTTGATTATAAGCTTTATGCCTTTGTAGTAATGCCGGATCATTTTCACGCAATTATTGAACCAGGAAATGAGTTTAATATATCTGTTATAATGAATAAAATAAAAGGTAATTTCGGGAACAAGTATAACAAAATGGTCGGGAGATCAGGAAATGTCTGGCAGTCAAGATTCTTTGATGAAGGTATTACTGACCGAAAAGAGCTTATCAGTAAAATCAACTACATACACAACAACCCGGTCAGAGCAGGATTAGCTCAAAGCCCGGCAGATTATGAATTTTCAAGCTACAACTATTATCAAAATAAGACTGTCAATTATCTGATTGACATACCAGGAATATAAATAAACAAGTAGCCCAGCACTAAGGGTGGGCTACTTGTTGTTGTTGTAAGATATTGAAATATTGGTGTATTAAATATGTATTATTTAAAGAATACATTCATGTTGCTCTTGTTGATTTCATAGGTTCCCGTGTCTTCATTGTCCTGGATGGTCTTGCCGTTGCAAACCTCATTCAGCCTTCTTACAACCAGTTCGCCCCAGAGTCTCGGACGCTGGGCCAAAACATACGTATTGCCATTTTCAAGAGGCAGCTTTGAATCTTCGGTTTTGTCAAATACCACACATACAGGAGATAAACCAAGTTCTCCCTTCAGCTTCCATGCCAGGGTGCTGCCTGCGGAATCCAGGCAAACGAAGCCATCGATCCTGGGGTCCTGCTGTATTATCTTCTTGATTTCCTGCCACCTTTCATTTACATCGCCGTAACCTGTTTTCCGCAGTAAAACTTCATAATCCGGGCTTTTCCCAATTACATCCATGAATCCGTCATACCTGTCCTTGAGGTTCTTGGCGTTATTGTCAGGGAAAGTGACCAGGATTCTTCCCTTTCCGTTCATCTTTTTGTTTACAAGTTTACCAAGCATCTGCCCTGCCTTGCGATTATCGGTCCCGATAAATCCTGCCCTTCCGATGCCAGGGATGTCGGAATCAAAGAATATTACTTTTATACCCTTATCCAGGGCCTTTTTGATGCTTTGTCTAACTTCCGGGGTGTCAAGAGGACTTATGCCGATGCCATCCACACCTTTGCTTACAACTTCATCAATAAGCGCGGCCTGCAGTTTCGGGTCATGAGCGCGGGGCGCACGCCAGGTAACATCCACGCCAAGCTTGACCGCAGCGTCCATGGCGCCGTCCCTGGTATCGTGGAAAAACGGAATGTCATTGTGCGGGATGATGGCGAAGGATCGCTTTTTGGCGGTAATCCTGTCAAAATTGAATTTATTGATAGCTTTCTCGAGACCTGCGATTACAGAATCAAAACTTTCAGAAAGCTGGACGAGGATTTCCGAGGAATTTATCTGTGAATACATCAAAGTGGTGATTTCCTGGGTAGACGCGGCAGTTTCTTCGGCTACCGAGGCGATATTGGTGATTGAATCGGACAGCGTCTGTTTGAAATCGTTGAGTACCGAGATCTTCTTTTTTACGTCAAGAAGCTGGGTGAACAGCTCATCAACCGCATTGGAAATCCCGATAAATGTTTCAATAGTCTTATTAACGGATTCTGCCTGTTCATGGATCGCTGTGGTTGTCAATGCGATGGTTTTGGTTGTAATATCCACCTGGTTTTGAATACCCACGATAATTTTCTTTATTTCTTCACTCGAAACATAGCTTTGCTGTGCAAGTTTCTTGATCTCTTCCGCCACGACCATGAAACCTTTTCCCATTTCGCCGGCTCTTGCAGCCTCAATGGAAGCATTGAGGGAGAGGAGATTTGTCTGGTTCGCGATGCCGGCTATGGTCGCGGTAATGTTATTGATGCTGACTGCCATTTCATTGAGCTGCCCTATTTTCTGATTTATCTCATTCATGTTTTTTTCTGTTTCTTTGCTTTTTTCAAGCAGCTCATTGATATTTGATCTTCCGAACTCTGCCATATCCTTGGTGACGTTTGCCCTCTGTATCATCAGCTCAGCCGAGCCTGCAACTTCCTCAAAACGGCTGACCAGTTCATAGGTGACCTTGGAGCTCTCTTCCGCATCTTCGGCCTGCTCATTTGCCCCTTTGGAAACCATTTCAGCGGATGCGGCTATTTTGTTTGAAACCTCCGATGCCTCCCTGGATGTCATTTTTACTGTATTGACAAGGTGTTTTACTTCTTCCGTTGACCTGCCCACATTGGAAAGGACCTCGTTGAAAACCCTTATAAAATCGTTTCCTTCCTTGATAAGTCCGCTGACAGGAAGGTTTTTGTCTTCCCTCATCCTGATCTTGAGATTTCCTTCCCTGGCCTGACGGAATGCCTCAACCAGAGCCTGATGTCCTTTCGTGACACTGGCAAAGATACGGAACTGGACTATAAATCCGGCAATTGCCAGTATACAGCTGATTATGACTAAAATAAGCGCATTTGAGGATGGGTTTGTAAAGGCTATAATCATTAATATGACCGGCAATATTGTTGTAATGAAATCGTAAATTAAAATTGTAACCCATGCTTTTTTCCTCTTCTCCATAGTATCGATCCCTCATTCAAACTATTTGATTTGATAAAAAGTCATGAATGTCTCAAAATGCTATGAAGCGGTACGTGATGAAAACACCCTTAATAATGATTTACCAATTTCAGCACTGAAATAACAACAAAACGGGATTAAACGATAAAATCTTTCAGCCTTCGTCCCTGGTTTTAAATCATTGACACAGGGAATAGTATTGCTTTACACTGAATATGGTAAAAATAAGTATTCAAGAGGTATGAGTTATATGGCGTACAAGCTTTTGGACGGCAGGGACCTGGCAAGAAGGATGAAGGAGGCCATGAAGCTCGAGATCAGGGATATGGCCGGGAAAGGCATCGTACCGGGTCTTGCGGTAGTTATCGTTGGAAACGACCCTGCATCAAGGATATATGTCAATAACAAGAAGAAAGACTGCGAAGAAATAGGGATCAGGTCTTTTGAATATGCGCTTCCTGAAGATGCGAGCGAAGATCAGCTCCTGGGCCTGATCGACGCGTTGAACGAGGACCCTGCCGTTGACGGTATACTGGTTCAGCTTCCGATTCCGCGGCACCTTGACGAAGCTAAGGTCATCCGCAGGATCAGCCATGACAAGGACGTGGATGGGTTCCACCCTTATAATACGGGCGAACTGATGATCGGCAGGCCTGTTTTTGCCCCCTGCACACCTGCGGGAATCATGGAACTGCTGAAGGATGCCGGTATCGATGCCGCAGGCAAAAACTGTGTTGTTGTCGGAAGGAGCAACATAGTAGGCAAGCCCATGGCAATGATGATGCTCCATGCGAATGCCACTGTGACCATATGCCACTCCAGGACGGCAAACCTGAAAGATGTATGCAGCAGGGCTGATATCCTTATTGTGGCGATCGGAAGATCGGAATTCATTACGGCCGATTATGTAAAGGAAGGCGCGGTCGTTATCGATGTAGGAATGAACAGGAGGGATGACGGAAAATTAACCGGGGACGTGGATTTTGAAGGAGTCAGCGCAAAAGCGTCCGCCATAACGCCTGTTCCCGGGGGAGTAGGACCGATGACCAGGACCATGTTGCTGAAAAATACGATAAAAGCCTCCAAAATGCACAAGAGAGACATGCTTTCTTGACATGAAATTTAAAACTGTATACAATAAATCCATAATGGCATTTTGTATGCATGTACAATGCTGCCATTTTTATTGCTTTATTGATTTGAAGATTATGAATGAAACTTGAAAAACAAAAGCCAAGGAGGTGAGCAA
>DUSJ01000032.1 GCA_012842645.1 Clostridiaceae bacterium
AAGGCACCCCCAACGAGGTTAAGCTGAAATACCTGGCTGACAACAATTTTGCCGGTCTGCAGGGCGAGGAGCTTGAAAAGGCAATAGCAAACTATATAAAGAATAAAAGTAACAACCTAATGGGGCATATGGAATCCCAGGGCACAACCCCAAGAAGGCTGACCGACCTGATAGGTTCCCTGTGCGACCTAACCTCCGGAAGCGGCGACAAGGGCACTCCTGTGGTATATATCCAGGGTTACTTCGACAATTATTCCCAAAATGAGTGAAGCAGAATGTGCAAAAGAGGACGGGGGTTTTTTGCGCAAAAATGTGTAAAAAACCCCGTCCCCAACTGCACATTATTACCTGTTTATCAGGATATCCAGAATCAGCGCGCCGACAAACGTTATAACCCAAAACCGGAAGGAGTAAAGGACTATCCACTCAACCAATATAGTCTTCCCGTCAAGGAAAGCTGGGTCCATCATAAACATGATCGTCAAGACCAGCGCTGCCAGCAGGAAAGCAAAAAAGACAGCTTTGCCTATCCATAAAAGAATCCTGCTTCCCTTATTAAGATCCGATAACTTTTTCAGCGCATTGCTTAAAAAGGTACGAACCTTCTTGATGTAATTATTCCTGTCCATGACTGACCCCCATCTAATACAAAGCAAAATAAACAATACTATAATAAGGTAACACAGGGGCCATTCAAAAACAATGAATAATTACTGGAAACGCCTTTTCTTGACTTTCGCTGGGAGAACGGATAAAATTTCGCTGTAAAGTCGTAAGTTGTCCGATAAGTTCAGACCATTCCGGTCAAATGGAGGGATACCATGTATTGTCCAAATTGCGGCAAGTCTTTACCGGACCAATTTATATTCTGCGATTCCTGCGGAACGAGGATTGAAAAGCTCATTGGGCCGGAACAGCCGGCTGAATCTGCTGTCGGAACTCAAAATGAGATACCACAGGAGAGCCATAATGAAACTACATATGAACCACCGCGCGATATACATCCTGAACCTGCAGTAACCGATTGGTCACCTGCTTCGCCTGTTACGCCGCATCCAGCAACTGCTGCTCAAAATGAAACACCGACTGCTCAGACAATGACTGCTGCTTCGCCACCGCCGTCAACCCAGGTGTTTCTGCAAGCGCAGTCAATGCAGCCGGAATTTGACCTGCAGGCTGACAAGGTTCCCGCCGATGATAGGAATAACAGCAAGACTGTATCTTTCCTGACATGGATGATAATCAACATATTGAACATTATCCCGTTCTCTTTCAGTTTGCTTTTTATAGTAACGATATTTGGCAGGAACATATACCTAATTTCCGAAGGGGAGTTCGATCTCCTGTCGATAATATTGATGGTATTGGCGGCTGCATATATCGTTTTGATCCTGATATGGGCGATAGGCAGTCCCAGGGCCCGTTCATTGAAAAATTTCGCCCTTGCGACAATTGTGACAGCTTTGGCTGCCGGGATCGCAATCATGGCATGGTTAATTATAGATCCCGAATTTGTGAAATTCGTGTTCAACGCATTTTTGTACTACTTTGACATACCTTACGAGTTTAACTGAAATTTTTAATTTTCTTCTGGACAAGACCGGTTTCGTATGTTAATATATTTTGGAATTTATAAGAAAGGGAGAAAGTATGACTCATTGCATCAGGGAAAAAAGGAAGTTACTTTCTTCGAAGACGGTGCAAACCGTCCAGGAGTCGCTTTTCCCTTCACCCGGATTTCGAAACATAATTATTGTTTTTAAAATAGTAAGTCGCAGCGCTTACTATTTTTTTTATGCAAAAACTCTGATAAACCGGAAAGGCGGTAGGAGAATGAGACTTTCCTCGAAAGATCTGCTGGGGCTGGCAGACATGGGATCAGACGAGATAACCCTTATCCTGGACACGGCAAAGGATATGAAAAAGATTGTTACGAGCTCAATGAAAAGAGTGAACTACCTGCAGGGAAAATCAGTCGTTACCCTGTTTTATGAGAACAGCACAAGAACAAGGGTATCATTTGAGCTTGCGGCCAAGTACATGGGAGCCCATGCAGTGAATGTTTCGGTGTCAACAAGCAGCGTCGCCAAGGGCGAGACCCTGATAGATACGGGGAAAACCCTTGAAGCAATGGGAACGGATATAATCATAATACGTCACAGCCAGTCGGGAGCCCCTCATTTTCTTGCTAAAAATGTAAAGTCGTCGGTAATCAATGCCGGTGACGGGATGCACGAGCACCCTACCCAGGCGCTTCTTGACATGATGACCATGAGAGAAGTTTTCGGAACTCTTGAAGGTCTTAAGGTGGCCATCATAGGCGACATATCGCACAGCAGGGTAGCCAGGAGCAATATAATCGGGCTGACAAAGATGGGGGCACAGGTAAACCTGTACGCGCCTGCCACGCTGATGCCCCCCTTTATAGAGAAAACCGGGGCGAGGATCTGCCCGACCATTGAAGACGCGGTAGCAGGATGCGATGTGATCATGGGGCTGAGACTCCAGCTCGAAAGACAGAAAAACGCCCTGTTTCCCTCAACATGCGAATATTCGAAGTTCTTCGGGCTGAATCCTGAAAATATCAAGGGGGCCGGGAAAAATGTGCTTTTCATGCATCCCGGGCCAGTCAACAGGGGTGTGGAAATGACATCGTCGATAATCGATGCCGACAATTCGTATATCAATAAGCAGGTAACCAACGGCGTAGCGGTCAGGATGGCTATCTTATACCTGCTGACAGGGAGGGAAACAGTATGAGGATCCTGGTAAGGAACGCTAAAATTATTCAGGGAGACAGGACCGAAACAGGGGTTGATCTTCTGATCAGGGACGGCCTGATAGTTTCAATGGGCAGAGGTATTATCGAGAATGAAGCTGACACGATAATTGACGCCACCGGCCTGTATGCCCTTCCAGGGCTTGTTGACGCCCACTGCCATCTCCGGGACCCGGGTTTTGAATATAAAGAGGATATAGAAACCGGGACCATGAGCGCTGCAAAAGGAGGTTTCACCTCCATTGCATGCATGCCCAACACCAATCCGCCCGTGGATAATGCCGCGGTTGTCCGGTATATAGTTGAAAAAGCCAGCCAAAAGGGCGTAGTCAACGTATATCCCATCGGAGCCATAACCAAGGGCCTTCAGGGAAGCGAGCTTTCCGAGATGGGTACCTTGAAGGAAGCGGGAATCGTGGCTGTATCTGATGACGGAAAACCCGTAATGAACGGTGACGTGATGAAGAAGGCCATGATTTACGCAGGACAGTTCGGGCTTCCCGTCATATCCCACTGCGAGGATGTAAATATTGCAGACGGGGGCAGCATGAACGAAGGATTTGTCTCCACGCTGCTGGGACTCAGGGGCATACCGTCCGCCGCCGAGGCCGTGATGGTCGCCAGGGAGATCATATTGTCGGAATACACCGGGGTGCCGGTCCATATAGCCCACGTATCCACCAAAACCTCGGTGGAGCTGATCCGGCATGCAAAAAGACGGGGCGTGAGAGTTTCTGCTGAAACTTGCCCGCACTATTTTACCCTGACGGAAAAATCCTGCCTGGGCTATGATACCAACGCGAAAATGAATCCCCCGCTCAGAAGCGAAGAGGACAGGGATGCTGTCATTGAAGGCCTAAAAGACGGGACCATAGAAATAATCGCCACTGACCACGCTCCCCATCATGATGATGAGAAAAACGTGGAGTTCGAAAAAGCGGCAAATGGCATTGTGGGCTTTGAAACGGCGCTGGCCCTCGGATACACGTACCTTGTGGAGCAGGGACATTTGACTCTCCCGGAACTTATCAGAAAAATGACGGTGAACCCGGCCAGGATGCTCAGGATAGACAAGGGTACCCTTGAATGCGGAAAGGCTGCAGACCTGATTCTTGTTGATTTTGACAACGAGTATGCCATCGATGTATCAAATTTTGCATCTAAAAGCAGAAACTCACCTTTTAACGGCTTCAGGGTGAAGGGCAGGGTAAAGACCACTATAGTGAACGGCAGGATAGTATGGAGTGAATCTATGTAATAAAGGCGCACATTGTACGTCAGCAGGAATGGAGGTAACATATGAACTTCTCAGACAGGCTCGCAGAGCAGATCAGGAAAAAGAACAACCCGACCGTGATGGGGCTTGACCCGAAACTGGAGTATATACCTTCATCCATAAAGGATAGGCATTTCTCCGGAAATGCCGATCCTTTCAAAGCTGCGGCCGGCAGCATCCTGGAATTCAACAGAAGGCTCATTGACGCTGTTCACGATATTATACCGGCTGTAAAGCCCCAGCTTGCGTATTACGAAATGTACGGAACGGAAGGGCTCAGGGCTTTCTGTGAAACAGTATCGTATGCAAAGGGAAAAGGCATGATTGTGATTGCCGACGGAAAGAGGAACGATATAGGATCTACTGCCGAGGCCTATGCTGCTGCCTACCTTGGAGATACCTTCCTGAACG
>DUSJ01000391.1 GCA_012842645.1 Clostridiaceae bacterium
ATGGTGTGAGGTGGTATGAATGAAGTGCGATTTTATAAAGACCCGGACCATCAAGGACAGCCTGCTCTATAACAAGGTACAGATGGTTGAAGTAACAATCAATTATCCGTACATAGCCCAGGGATACAGCGGTAACCCCATGCGTTTCAATGCTTATTACAGGCAAAAAGCACAGAGAAACTACCGGTATGCAGCGACAAGGCTATACCAGGCAGCGGTAAGGCAGTATAGCTTGTCAAAGTCGCAGGGTTTTCCTTTTCACAGCTTTGAGTTGGTCGAAACTTTCGAGCCTACATACTGCAGAAAACCCATGATAAGCCTGTTTTATGATATTTACGAATTCACGGGAGGCGCTCATGGAAACACGGTAAGAAAGGGAAATACATGGGACATGGAAAGGGGCATTATTGTTCCGTTGGGCGCGCTGTTTGAAAGAGATTATGATTACAAGTCAGTGATAATAAAATACATAAGCTCCGAGGCAAGGCGCAGGCAGACAGCGGGAATGGCCAATTATTTCGATAATCTTGACGAGAATATAAAGAAATATTTTGACCCGAACAATTATTACCTGACAGAGGAAGGGCTGGCCATCTTCTATCCCCTCTATACCATAGCTCCATATTCGGATGGGATACAGGTGTTTATTATCCCGTATTTCGTGTTCGGCGGAAAGATGAGGTATAAACTTTAAAAGCAGTGCAGCAAGGATTTTTATCCATTTATCCCACCCTCAGTGCCGTGCCGATGCATAGCACGAGGGTGGGTTTTTAAAACTCATAATTCTATCCTCTAACTTAGCAGGAGCAGGCTGAGTCCCATGATGATCATCCCGCCTATCAGGCCGAATATGGACAGGTGATGCTCGCCATATTCCCTCGCGGATGGCAGGAGCTCGTCCAATGATATGAAAACCATGATGCCGGCGATTGACGCGTATATCAAACCGAACAGGGCATCGCTCATGAACGGGGCAAGGACCAGGTATGCTATCAAAGCACCCACAGGCTCTGCAAATCCTGACAACAGCGACGTCCAGAACGCTTTCTTTTTATCTCCGGTGGCACAGTAGATAGGAAGCGCTACCGAAATACCTTCAGGGATATTATGTATGGCTACTGCCACCGCAATGGCTATCCCGAGGGACAGGTCATTCATGCCCGAAACGAAGGTGGCAAGACCTTCGGGGAAGTTGTGTATCGTGATGGCCAGGGCAGCCAGTTTGCCTGTCTTTATAAGCTTCTGCGAGTTCTGGCCCAGGTTGCATACATCCAGGTGTTCTACCTTTTGAGGCTCATGGGGGTTATCTTTTTCGGGAACCAGCTTGTCGATAACAGCTATCAGAAAAATTCCCAGGAAAAAAGCTATATAGGTCACCCAGTCACCTTTTTTAGCTCCATAAGCCTGGCCGAGGAATCTTGAAGCCTCAGGAAGGATCTCCACAAAAGAAACATAGATCATTACTCCCGCAGAAAAGCCAAGAGCTACAGAGAGGATTTTTGTGTTTACTTTTCTGAAAAGCAGCAGAATCAATCCGCCTATGCCCGTTGACAGACCTGCGAACAATGAAAGCCCTATTGCCGACAAAACATCATAATTCATTTAAATCCCCCTTAACATTGTCTTTCCCTTATTCCATCCATGCGCCCCGCCTTTCATTCCTCTTCCCCGCTGCTCAGCTTTCCGGCCTGGTCTGTGGTGATAAGGGCGTCGATCAGTTCATCCATATCTCCGTTGATAAACTGGTCGATCTGGTAAAGGGTAAACCCTATGCGATGGTCGGTAACTCTCCTCTGAGGAAAATTGTAGGTGCGTATTCTCTCGCTTCTGTCCCCTGTACCTACCTGGCTTTTGCGGTTCTCAGCCAGTTCCGACTCATGCTTCATTCTCTCCAGTTCATAGAGCTTGGCCTTGAGCACTCTCATGGCCTTTTCCCTGTTTTTGTGCTGTGAACGCTGGTCCTGGCATGTTACGACTATGCCCGTAGGGATATGGGTAATCCTGATTGCCGACGAGGTCTTGTTTACATGCTGACCTCCGGCTCCGGACGCCCTGTAGGTATCGAC
>DUSJ01000392.1 GCA_012842645.1 Clostridiaceae bacterium
GACCACAGGTTCAAGGATATTTTCAGCGAGATCTACGAGTCCGAGTTCGCCGAAAGGTTCAGGGAAGCCGGAATAGAGTATTTTTATACGCTCATAGACGATGCTGTCGCAAGGGTGGTGCGCTCGGAAGGCGGATTCATTTGGGCGTGCAAGAATTACGACGGCGATGTTATGTCGGACATGATAGCTTCAGCTTTCGGAAGCCTTGCCATGATGACATCGGTTCTTGTTTCACCCGACGGTTATTATGAGTATGAAGCCGCCCACGGGACCGTTCAGCGCCACTATTACAATCATCTTGAGGGCAGGGAGACCTCGACAAACTCGGTAGCCACTATTTTTGCATGGACCGGGGCTTTGAGGAAGAGGGGAGAACTGGATCAGATCCCGGAACTGGTTTCATTTGCCGACAAGCTTGAGAAGGCATGCTGCGCAACCATCGAATCGGGGATCATGACTAAGGATCTTGTCGCCCTTTCAGTCCTGGAAAATAAAAAAGCGGTCAATACGAAGGACTTCCTGCTGGAAATACGCAAAAAGCTGGATGATATGATCCAATAAAGGATGCAGAACTGGTATGAAATATGACAGCGTTGTGATCTACAGTGATCTTGACGGAACATTGCTTAATAAAGAGAGAAAGATTTCGCAGGAAAACCTTGACGCCATCTCCCGCTTTGTTTCACTGGGCGGGAGTTTTGCCGTGGCCACGGGAAGAATGGAAAGGACTACCCTCATTAACTTCCCCAGTCTGAAAATAAACGCTCCTTCCATATTCTTCAACGGAGCCATGGCATATGATCTGAATTCACAGGAAGTACTGTTCAGCACCTTCATGCCCGATGGATTGGACCCCGTGCTCCAGGACATTATGCGCCGATATCCCACGGTATGCGTAGTTGTCAACGCGCGGGGAAAAGGTTATGTATTCAACGAAAACGAAATAATCAGATCACAGATTAAAAAGGAAGGGCTTGAGAAAGTCGTGGGCTCCTGGGACGACCTGCCCGGGAACTGGATCAAGGTAGTGTTCGGCGATAAGCATGAGATCCTTGAGAAGATAAAGGCTGACCTTGATGGTATGGGAAGAAGCGATATAAGCATCACGTTTTCGGAGCATGAACTTCTGGATGTAATGGCCAGCGGCGTTTCCAAGGGAGCTGCGCTGAAAAAGCTGAAAGACCTGTATAAAGATAAATGGAAACTGACCGTCGCGGTAGGGGACAATGATAATGACTATGAAATGATGCAGCAGGCCGATATCGCCATAGCGGTATCCAATGCCACGGAAAAGGTGAAGTCTGCAGCGGATCATGTTATAGCTCATCATGACATACCGTGCATGCCCCGGGTCCTGGAGATATTGGATGAACATCTGCGGAATTCGGTTTGAAAACATAGAAATGTTGGTAATTATAAGTACGCATATTTTGTCCATGATGATTGCGATGGTTATAAGGATGTGATTCTATGAGATATATTAAAAGGACCGCTAAGATTGCCATAATGCTTTTGGCCGTAGCGCTGCTTTTCAGCGTTATGACTTTTGCCGATGCAAAACAGACTGCCGCGAACACCATACCGCCCGGCGAGAACTTTGATACGACAAGGGTGGAAACCGGCACTGTCGGGGCACGGTATGTTCCTGCCGAGGAAAAGCGGATAAAAACAAGGGTGCAGAACACGGACAAGACATATGACTATGACCTTTTCGGCAGGGAAAATTTCGAGTATTTTCCGCTCCAGATGGGCAACGGCAACTACCAGGTTTCGGTTTTTGAAAACATAACAGGGACCCGTTACCGCCAGGTTAAAAACAAGAGTTTCAAAGCGGAAATAAAGAATCCCCTCGATGTATTCCTGGCTACCATCCAGACGGTAAACTGGAACCCTGACATGAAAGTCATAAAGAAGGCCGCCGAGCTGACCAAAGGGCTTAAGACGGATAAGGAGAAAATAACCGCCATATATAATTTCGTGGTGGATTATTTCAGTTATGATTACGACAAGGTGAAAAACGTCCCGACCACTTACGTGCCTGACATCGAGGAAATCTACAAGATAAAGAAAGGCATATGCTACGATTATTCGGCTGTTTTCGCAGCCATGCTCAGAAGCCAGGGAATCCCTGCGAAGCTTATAAAAGGATACACCGACCTGGTCGAGGGTTATCACGCATGGAACGAGGTATATCTTGCCGATGAGGATCGGTGGATGGTGATCGACACCACTTATGATTCGTGCATGAAGAAAGCAAAGAAGAAGTTTACCATGGAGAAAGACAGCAAGAAATATTATCCGGCCAAGGAGTTTTAATAAACGGCATTTTTATCGGGCGCGCACAGCGCCCCTTTTTTTATGGGATTTTTCAATTATGGCGCCGGATAATGGCATAACATGGTAATGAAAGAACGGAATTAAGAAAATTCTTTATTGTCTAATTTTTTTACTGCCTTAATGAACCATACTTTTGGATGTGCCCGCTGTAATATGCTGTATAAAATAATTATACGAATGGCATATTTTTCAGCCAGCATTGGTTGTTTCGCCAAAAATGAAATTTTAAAACCATTAAATTGCAAAATGTATTGACTC
>DUSJ01000393.1 GCA_012842645.1 Clostridiaceae bacterium
AAAAGACCCGCCGGCAACGTTAAGTTATACATCAGGAGAAAACCTGGACTTAACCGGTCTTGTAGTTACACTCACATACAATGACTCTTCAACTGAAGATGTTCCATTTGAAAACTTCCCAGCCAAGGGAATAACCGCAAGTCCGGCACATGGCACCAAATTGACAACAAATCATGATAATACACCAATAACACTGACTTGCAGTGGTTTTAATGCATATACCGGCAACCTTACAGTTAGTCCGGGCGGCAGCACCCCCACCCCACCGGCTCCTACTCCCGTTCCTGCGCCGACTATTACCGTAACCGAGGTGCAAAGCGAGCTTTTCGCCAGTAATGAAGAAATTGAAGTTGAAGCTGATGTGAAAAACGCCTTTGGGGAATCTGTCGAAGTGAAAATAACAGATGATGAGGAGTCTCAAAATGAAGTATTCCAGCTGGTGGGCTCAGATGATGATGTATATCCCTTCGATATCAGCCTGTACTCCAGAGCAAGCGGCGAAAAAGTGCAGCCCAGGGAAGGTCATAGTGTCAGAATAACCCTGCCTGTTCCTGAAAAACTGCTTGACGTCAGGGAAAAAATCAAGGTGGTTTATGTCAAGGACGGCAAACTGGAAGTCTTAATGTCACTACTTATCGAGAAAGACGGTAAATGGTACGTAAACTTCGAGGCAGCGGACACTACAGTTCTCACTGCTTTCAACGATGCTAAAGAAATGTCCGGTTATGCAAAAGAGGCTTTGGCATGGGCATACAATGAAGGCATCATCGCAGGAAAAGGAAACGGCATCCTTGATCCCAGGGGCTTTGCGACCCGTGCAGAAACAGCAATGATCCTTTTGAATTATCAGAAGGTAAAATAGTGCAAACTTGAGCATTAACAACTTCCTGCGATGAGGACAGCAAGAAGATCTGAACTGTATGCATGCAATATAATTTTTCATGATAAAAACCGCGGATCCAATTATATGGAGCCGCGGTTTTTTTACTCATTTTTTCTTTTAAACCTTGCTGCTGCTTTATTTATCAAGAGATCAAGAAATACTTCGGCTATATCAACCGCAAGCCCTAAAAGGAATTCGATCATACCTTTTCCTCCCGAATCACGGTGTAACCCCTGGATATAGCGTACAGGGAACCATACCCCTGTGTTATATATTTTATGTAATATTATGCTTTCTTGAACAATAAAGCCGCATTGTGGCCGCCGAATCCAAGGGAGTTGGAAACAGCGTACTCGATATCCTGCTTTCTGCCCTTGTTCGGAACATAGTCCAGGTCGCATTCGGGATCAGGTTCGCGGAGATTTATGGTAGGAGGCAGGAAGCCTTCTTTCAGGGCCAATACCGTAATAATGGCCTCTATTCCGCCTGCTGCGCCAAGAAGGTGTCCTGTCATGGATTTTGTTGCACTGACGGCAATTTTGTCTCCGAAAACTCTCTTAATGACCTTGGTTTCCAGCGGGTCGTTCAGGGGAGTGCTGGTGCCGTGGGCGTTGAAATAACCCACCCTGTCAGGCGTTACACCGGCATCCTCAAGTGTTAGCTCAAGGCATCTGGTACCCGCATCGCCTTCCGGATCGGGTGCGGTTATATGGTAAGCATCGCATGTGCATCCATAACCCACGAGTTCGGCCAGGATATTGGCCCCTCTCCTCACGGCGTGCTCGTATTCCTCAAGGATAAGGACACCTGCGCCTTCTCCCATAACGAAACCGTCACGGTTTTTGTCAAAGGGTCTGCACGCGGAATCAGGATCGGGATTCTCGCTCATCGCCCTCATGGCGCAGAAGCCTGAAAACCCAAGCGGCGATATGGATGCTTCAGCTCCGCCGGAAATCAT
>DUSJ01000394.1 GCA_012842645.1 Clostridiaceae bacterium
AGACTACTGAACTTGCTTCATCCTGCCCGATAGTCCTGGCACCTCTCCTTCTCATTTCAAGAAGTCCTTTCGCTCCGTCATGGCCCATACCGGTGAGGATCACGCCTACTGCATTCGGCCCAGCCGCTCTGGCGACGGATTCAAACAAAACATCGACTGACGGACGGTGTCCGTTTACTTTTTCACCTTCAAAGCATTCGACCTTGTATCTGTCTCCAACCTTTCTGACCCTCATATGCCTGTCTCCGGGGGCTATAAGAACCTTTCCCGGTTCCGCGTAATCGCCGTTCTCGGCTTCCTTAACCTCCAGTGAAGCTGTTGAGTTGATCCTTTGGGCGAATATACCGGAAAAAACCGGCGGAATATGCTGTACGATGACTATTCCAGGCATGCTCTTCGGCAAGGCATTGATGATCTGGCTTATTGCCTCGGTTCCCCCGGTCGATGCACCAATGGCTATGATCTTGCCGGCATCAGCCTCTGCTTCGGTATTGTTTGTCACGGCAGTAATTTCGGCGGAACCGTTCTTAATAATCTTTGCCCTGGAAGCAGCTTTTATTTTATATGTCAAATCATAAATAAAATTTTGCACTCTATCCGGCGAATATGAGGAAGGCTTGGTTATGAAATCGACCGCTCCGGCATTCAGTGCATCGAAAACCGCACCGCTTATGGTACTTATTACAATCACCGGCAATGGATACTGGGGAATAAGCTGTCTTATGAACTCAATCCCATCCATTCTTGGCATATGGATATCGCAAGTCATTACATCCGGCTTATGCCTAAGGATCTTGTCCCTTGCGTCATATGGGTCACTGGCAGTATCGACAACTTCCAATTCATTATCAGTTGAAATTCCTCTCGCCAGCACCTCTCTGAACAGAGCACTGTCATCTACCACTAAAACTCTGATTTTTCTCCCGGCATGCATTCAAGATTAATCCTTTCTGTAGACAGACGGCATTATATATTTGAATGCCGTTTCTTCACGGTAAAGAGATTCGGAATGTCCTATAAACAGGTAAGCGCCGTGTTCCATGGCATCATAGAACTTTTTTACAAGCTCGATCTTTGTCTGCCTGTCAAAATATATCATTACGTTCCTGCAGAATATTACGTGAAATTTCTTTTTAAAAGGAAATGTTCTGTCCATGAGGTTGAACTTCCTGAAAATAACCTCATTTTTTATCCTGTCTGTTACTTCATACCCGGACTCATTCTTTATGAAATACTTGTTACGCCAGACAGTTGGGAGATTCTCCACCGATTCGCTGCTGTAAACTCCTCTTACGGCTTCTTCCAACACCTTTGTGGAAATATCGGTGGCCAGTATCCTGGTGTCCCATAAAAGCTTCTCCCCGCCGAAGAACTCATCTATAATAAAGGCTATGGTATAAGGTTCCTCACCTGTGGAGCAGCCGGCGCTCCAGATCCTCAGATCCCTGTTTTTAACTCTCGTTTTCAGTTCGGGAAGTACTTTGTCTCTGAAATACTCAAAATGACTTTGCTCACGCATGAAATATGTATGATTGGTCGTTATCTTGTTGACCAGCACTGTGACCGCTTTTCCGGTCTTATCAGACAATACGTGCTTAAAATAATCCGAGAAGCTGTCCATTCCGTTTTGAAGAAGAATTTTGCCCAGTCTTCCCTCTACCATGGCACGTTTTTCTTCCTTCAGGTCTATTCCATAGTGTGATTTGATGTATGATGCAAGTTGTTTGAATTCGTGGTCAGTAATTGAGAACACATGATGCACCTGCCTTTTGCCGTGGGATGCGGCCATGAGCATCCCACGGCCTGTAAAGGATCAGTCAAGGATTTTTAGTACTTTCCAAAGTCGCTGTCGCTCAGTACTATAGCTTCCTTCGCTTCCTTAGCTTTTTTATTTTTTTTGGCAGTTCCGGACTGTTTCGGTTCGGTCTTTTTCTTGTCAGCCATCTGTTCGATAATCTTTAGCACGTCAGGATTTATATCATCAAAGGAATTGCTGCTGACATAACTCTTTTTCAGTTTAAATTTGCTGACCATCTCATTCAGCGCCTCGGCCTGGCTTGAAAGTTCTTCGCTTGCCGCCGCGCTTTCCTCGGATGTAGCCGAGTTCTCCTGAACGACCTGGGACACCTGCATGATTCCCTGGTTTACCTGTGCTATTGCCGCTGCCTGATCATTGGAAGCGTTATTGATATCGCTTACTAAGTTCGATACGGCTTTCACTTCCTCAACGATCTTCTCCAGGGCATCGGCGGTTTCTTTGGCTATCCTGGTCCCCTCCACGGACTTCTTTATTGAATCCTCAATCAATGACGTAGTTTCCTTTGCTGCGTTTGCAGAACGTCCTGCAAGGGTTCTTACCTCTTCGGCCACAACAGCGAAACCTTTGCCATGCTGGCCTGCCCTGGCTGCTTCGACTGCTGCGTTGAGCGCCAGTATATTGGTCTGGAACGCGATATCGTCGATTACTTTAATTATCTTGTTGATATTGCTGGATTCTTCATTGATCTCATCCATTGCCTTGAGCATATCCTTCATCTTATTATTTCCTGTGACTGCATAATCTTGAGCTCTCTGAGCCATTTCATTGGCCTTGCTGGCATTCTCTGCATTGACCTTTGTCTGGGATGAGATTTCTTCAATGGATGCGGTTAGTTCTTCAATGGAGCTTGCCTGTTCGGTGGCTCCCTGGGACAGGGACATGCTGGAATCCGATATCTGTTTCGACCCGGATGCCACCTGTTCTGCGGCAGAAGCGATATTAAGCAGCAGATTATTGATCTTATGCACCATTTCGGACAGCTTGCGTCCAAGCAGGTCCTTATCCGAACGGACAGGAACATCCACGGTGAGATCCCCGTCAGCTATTTTCCCAACCAGTAATGCCTGCTCTTTCGTACTTTCAACCAGGTTTTTGAAAGCATTGACGAGCTGTCCGGTCTCATCCCTGTACGCTGAATCCAGGGATATATCCATATCGCCTCTGGCAAGCTGGTCGGCTGCCGTTACTATTTTCGTTATCGGCTTGCTGATTATTCGTGAGATGAAAAGTCCCAATATGATCGCAAGGATAATGCCTATGATGATGATCACTATTGTCAGTGTAATAGCTGTACTGGCAGATTTCACGTTCTCTTCGTTTCTCTCCAGGGCTCTTTCCTGATTATATTCCACCAGGTTGGCAAGAGAATCACGAACTGTGTCTCCGAGAGAACCGGATTCCATGAGAAGAACATTTTCAGCCTCATCATACTGTCCGTTCTGTATATGCTGGACGATCTTCTTCATATATATCCTGTACTGTTCCCAGTAGGATTTCATTTCATTAAACAGTTTACGGTTTTCCTCACTTGAAATGCTGTCCGCATAATTTTCGATAAGTTCGTCGATTGTTGCGATATAATTGCTGATATTTGTGGCATAACTGTCTCTCAGGCTGTCGTCCTTCAAAAGGATAGCCTCTGCAATGTTATACTTCATTTGCTGGTAATATCTTCCCGCATTGGCCGTATAGTTGATCCCCATCGTATTATGCTTATACAAAAGCTTATCAGCTTCGCTTATGTTTACTATGTTGACCAGGCCGATAACGCCTACCACACCTGCGATGATAGCTACTAAAAGAAATGCTATTATCAGTTTTGATGAAATTTTTAAATTATAAAACCATTTCATGTGTTTTCCCTCCATAAGATGTTGTTCTTATAATACTTCACTCAGATTTTCGATCTCATCGTCGGTCAGAAGTTTTTCGCAATCCAGCAACAGCTTTACATCGTTTCCGACTTTACCTATGTTCTTCACATACCTGTTGCTGAAATTCTTGTTCATTTTTGGCGGTTCGACGATATCCTGTTCCGGTATGGTGATGACCTCCGAAACAGTATCCACGATCAGGCCAATGGAAATGTCCCTTATGTCGATCACGATGATGCATGTCCTGTCATTGTATTCTTTCGATTCTTTCCTGAATCTTAACCTTACGTCCATTACAGGGATGATCTTTCCTCTCAGGTTAATTATCCCTTTGACATATTCAGGAAGCTCGGGTATTTCTGTGATCGCCTGCATCCCTATGATTTCGGTCACGTATCTTACTTCAATTCCATAGCTCTCATTGCCTATGTAAAAAGTCAGATACCTGCCTTTCAATGTGTCTTCTTCCAGTTCGGCCGTGTTTTCAATGATATCAGCCATACTGCTTGCCTCCTTCTTTCTTTTCATTGTCAGCCATCATTCCAGCCATATATCAACCCTCCAATATCCAAAATCAGGCTAATGTTTCCATCGCCCAATAGTGTACATCCCGCAAGTCCCTTTGTTTTCTTGAAATCCCTTATATACCTGGGCAGAGATTTGACAACTATCTGCTGCTGTCCGACCAGTTCGTCAGCAAAAATGCAAAGAGTTTTTTCGTCATGCTCCACCATGATAATGATACCTTCGGTGAAATCCGTGACATTGGTGACGATGTTGTAGTATTGGTGTAGCCTGAGGATCGGATAGCAGTTTCCTCTTACCATGATCATTTCATTGCCCTCAGGATCGGTAAAAGTATCGCCTGCTTTGGGCCTGAAAGATTCCTTAATGGAAATGGTCGGCAGTGTAAACAATGACTTACCCACCCTGATATTCATACCGTCTACAATGGCGAGAGTAAGAGGTATCTTAAGGGTTATGGTGGTGCCTGATTTCGGCGCGCTGTCAACGATAACGGAGCCCCCGATGGTTTCTATGTTCCTTGCCACAACATCCATTCCCACGCCGCGGCCTGAGAACTCGGTAACATTATCCTTAGTCGAAAAACCGGGCAGCAGAATGAGGTTGTATATTTCCCTGTCGGTCAGATCGGAATCAGATTTGCTGATAAGCCCTTTTTCCCTGGCTTTATTAAGAATCTTCTCTCTTTCAAGGCCTTTACCGTCGTCACGGACCGTGATAAGAACATCGCTTCCTGAGCTTTTTGCTTCAAGTGTGATGGTCCCGTATCTGGGCTTGCCTGCTGCTTCCCTTTCCTCGGCAGATTCAATTCCGTGGTCCAGCGCATTTCTTACAAGATGCATTAGCGGATCAGAAATATGCTCAATAACATTCTTGTCGACCTCGGTTTCTTCCCCGATAATGACAAGTTTCGCTTCCTTGTCAAGCTTTTTGCACATATCTCTGACAATCCTGTTCATTTTCTGGAAGGTTGCAGTCAGGGAGACCATCCTGATGGACATGACCATATCCTGTATCTCTTTCGTGATCTTGTCAAGACGTTGGGCGGCTTTCTGGAAATTAGTCAGTTCCATGCCGGCAAGATCAGGATTCTGTATCACCATGGCTTCAGCGATTACCATTTCACCCACCAGGTCCATCAGCCGGTCAAGCTTGGCTACATCCACGCTTAAAATATTCTGGTGGCCGGATGACAATGGAGTTTCCCTTTCCGTTTTTGATTTTTGGGTTCCGGGATTATTCAGCTTTTCTCCGTGAATACCAGGTTTTTCATCTGATTCGGAAACCAGGTAAGGTTTTGACTTGTTTTTGCTTATACGCTCCATTTCCTCCTTGTCAATTTCTTCAAGAATCAGTTCCCGGAGGAATATGGTCTGCATCAGGACTTCCTGTATTTCTCCATATCCAAGGTCCGTTGTGAAACACATATGAAATCCGTTTTGCTTTATATCCTTGCTGCTGTCGTTGTCAATTATGTTTTCGGGGATATGGAACAGGTCGGACGTGATATCTTTCAGGTTATGTACCACGGAATACGCCCGGATATTTTCCATTTCACAGCCCTCTTCAAAATGAAGAACGGCTTTGAAGGCATGTTTTGGCGGAGCACGGCCATCTTCGGGATTAGATTTATATGTATCCTGGGCGATAGATCCTGTGGTCTCAACTATTGCTTTTTTTATCCCTGGATCTGGGAATTGAACATCATTTTGAAGATCCTTGATAAATATTTTTATTTTTTCGATCAGGGCAGTCGGATTTCCATCAGCTGAAATGCCATTTTTAATCTTTTCTATTTCTTCCTTGATAAAATCGATACCCTCAAAAACCAGGTCGGATATGAACGAATTGTCTGCAATCTCATTTTTCCCGTTTCTGAGGCAATAGAAAAGATCCTCCATACTATGAGCCAGATTGGAAATGTCATTGAACATCATCATCGCCGAAGAGCCCTTGATGGTGTGCATTATGCGGAAAATCTCGTCGATAGCTTCGCTTGTAAAACCTGTTTCTTTTTCGCAGTTCAGCATCAGTTGTTCAAGTTGCTCCAGCAGCTGTTCTGTCTCAAATACATAGATGTCGAGCATTGTTTCGTTTGAGTATTCGTCGTACATTCAGATCACCTTAACTGTCGCTGTGTTGCAGCTTTATAGCAGCTGTATCGCAGCTTAATAGTCAATCAATAAGTGAGTAAATCATCAAATCATAAAGACAGCATTTTTTCCACTGTCTGGATCAGTCTTTCGTCGGTAAACGGCTTAACGATAAATGTTTTCGCACCATACATCACGGCTTCCCTTACTATGCCTTCCTGTCCCATAGCCGAAATCATGAGTACCCTGGCGTTCTTATCCGCCTTTTTGATCTCCTTGAGCGCTTCAAGGCCATTCATTACCGGCATTGTAATATCCATGGTGACCACGTCAGGCTTAATCTCAAAATACTTGGCTACGCCTTCCAATCCATTTTCAGCCTCTCCGGCAATTTCGTGCCCTGCCTTTTCCAGCGTCAGTCTTATCTTGGTTCTCATAAAAGCAGCATCGTCAACTATCAAAACCCTCGCCATTAAGTTGCACCTCACGTTGTAACCTATCATTTATAAAAAATGGATTATTGCTATATTTTTATATACCAACCGTACAATATTTGAAACATATTCCATAGAAATTTTTTTAAAAGATATTATCTACTAAAATTGTATAATTTACGCAGATAAATCATTTGAAATAATATATAGTTAATTTATTTCTATTATGGAAAATCAAACAATACGTATGCCAGAAAATAAAATGTTCATCTTATGATTTGATTGCAATTGAAGAAATTTTGCCATGGGTCTTTCTTATTAAGTCTGCGCAGGGCATCCTTCATATCCACCCCGTCGGGCGATACCGTGTCAAGCTCCTCCCATGAAATGGGCATGGACACCTTTGCCCCCTTTCTTGCTCTCAGCGAATACGGGGCAATGCTGGTAGCTCCTCTGGCGTTCCTGATCCAGTCAACGAAGATCTTGCCTTTTCTCTTGATTTTTCTCACATTGCTCGTATACCGTTCAGGCCATTTCTGTTCCATGACTTCGGCAACGGACCGCGCAAAATCATGGACTTTCTCCCAATCGGCTGAAGGTTTCAGCGGCACCACCACATGATAGCCTTTCCCGCCGCTTGTCTTAAGGAACGAATCCAGGGAAAGCTCCTGCAGTATGGTTCTAATGTCCCTCACACCCTGGCGGATCGTGGCAATGTCCATACCTTCGTCCGGGTCCAGGTCAAAGACCATCATATCGGGTTTTTCAAGCTCATCTATACGGCTTCCCCAGGTATGAAACTCCAATGTCCCCATCTGGGCTTCGTAAAGAAGACCGGAAACATCATCGATATAGAAGTACTCCTCCGTTTCATTGCCGCCGACAGGCGCAGGTATCGTGTAAATGCCCTTGCTCCCGGGTCCGGGATGCTTTTTATAGAAACATGCCTCGGATACACCTTTCGGACAGCGCACTATACTGAGTATCCTGCGTCTCACGAACGGGAGCATGCGCTTTGATACCTCCAGGTAATACCTCACCACATCAGCCTTCGTAATATCGGGATCCCGGAAAATAACCTTATCAGGATTCGATACTTTTACACCGCCGATCATTATGTTGTTTTCACCTGTTGTTACAGGCATATCCTGTCTTATACCTCCTGGTTCGCGTTTTATGTCCTTCGGATTCTTGTCTTCCCGCAAGCCTTTAAAGCTTGCATGCCTCAGCCGGTTATCCTCCGTCCATTCAGTGAACCTGATCTCCGCCGCCAGCATCGGCTCAAGCCAGGTTATTTTTTCATCAGCCCGGGGTTCCGGCGGGTCAGTAAAAGGCGACGTATTTCTTTCCAGGCTTCTGAACCCTGACTCGAGTTCTTTTTCGCTTCGCCTGTCAAAACCTGTCCCCGCACGTCCAACGTATACAAGGTCTTCACCTTCATACACGCCTAAAAGCAGCGAACTGACACCGCTTGTTTTTTTATTTGACAATGTATAGCCCCCGATTACAAATTCCTGGCGCTTGTCGCATTTCAGTTTTATCCAGTCGCCATTTCGCGTGCCGCTGTAAATCGAATTAAATTTCTTGCCTATAATTCCTTCCATACCTGCCTCGCAGGCTGCTGCGAAACACGCCTTGCCGTTTCCTCTGACATGCCTGCTGTAATAAATGTTGCCCGGGGCACTTTTCATCAGGTTTTCGAGCATTGCCTTTCTTTCGGTAAGGGGACGGTTTCTAAGATCGTCGCCATCGAGCGCAAGCAGATCGAAAACAATGTAGGTAAGGTCCTGTTTCCCCGGATTTCTCATGTAGTTCTGCAGTGCCTGGAAATCTGTTTTCCCGTCTTTATCGATGACCGCCATCTCGCCGTCTAAGACCATTGGCCTTCCTTTGGCCAGGTCTATGAGCGAAGCGGCAATATCCTGGAAGCGGTGCGTATAGTCATTGCCATTCCTTGTTACCAGCCTTGCCCTGTTTTCCTCTACATAAGCCAGGATCCTGTAACCATCATACTTCATTTCAAACAGCCAGTCGTCGCCTTCCGGAACCAAATCTGCCGGCTTTGCCAGCTGAACATTGGCACTGTGGAATGGATTCCTTGCAAAGAGTTTTTCCTGTCCGGCTTCGATCTCTGCCATGGTCCGACCGGTCCGTACGCTCGTGTCGAACTCTTCTGTCCCGGTATCCGACCTTGCGTATTCATCCTTTTCTTTGAGCAGCAGCCAGTTGTCCCCGGACTCTCCTTTTTTGGGTTTCAGCCTTATAAGGGCCCATTTCCCCCTGAGCCTTATCCCATGCAATTCAAATTTAAGGACCCCTTCGCGGAGCCCGTCGTCCACGTTCCCGTAAGGTTCCCATATGCCTTCGTCCCAGAGCATCACCACCCCGCCTCCATACTCTCCTTTCGGGATGATGCCCTCGAAATTCCTGTATTCTATGGGGTGGTCCTCCACTTTAACAGCAAGTCTTTTGTCGCGGGGATTATATGAAGGGCCTTTTGGTACCGCCCAGCTCAGCAGGGCACCGTTCCACTCGAGTCGGAAATCATAATGGTCTTTTCGGGCAATATGATGCTGAACGACGAATCTTAACTGTTCCTCTGATTCGCCGGCCACACCTTCAGGCTCGCTTGTCCTCTCAAAATCCCTTTTTTGGTTGTATTCACTCAGCTTCGTATCCATATAACTTATCAATTTTATTTAAGCGGCGTGCCTGCATGGAGTTCATACGACCACCTTCTCCTTTTTGGCTTTTTCTACGCTTGCCTTGAGGGCTTCCATAAGATCTATCACCCTGCCAGGGCTTTCAGGTTTGGCGGCGACGATTTCCTTGCCTGCTATCTTTGATTCAATCAGGTTGCGCAGTTTTTCCTGGTATTCGTCTTTATACATAGCCGGATTAAAGGGGGTATCCATTGAATTGATAAGCAGTCTTGCCATCTTCAGTTCCTGCTCGGATACTTCGGGTTTCGGATATTGTCTTTGGAGTTCTTTGACCTCATCGGCAAAAAACATGGTCGAAATTATTATCCCTTCCTCCCGGGGAATGATCGCCATAAGCGTATCCCGGGTACCCATGACTGTTTTGCCTATGGCTATTTTCTGTTCCGCCATCAGCGCTGAGCGCAGAAGCTCAAAAGCTTTTTCCCCACCCGGCTCTGGTACAGCCTGGTATGTCTTGTCGTAGTATACCGGCGAAATCTGGTTCAGCTGTGCAAAGTGCAGAATCTGGATGGATTTTTCTTTTTCAGTTTTAATCCTTTCGATTTCTTCATCGGTTATGACCACGTACTTGCCGTCGTCGTACTCGTATCCTCTTACGATGTCTTCAGCCTTAAGCTCCTTGCCGCAGTTGGCGCATGTCTTTTTGTACCGTATGCGGCTTCCGTCTTCCTTATGAAGCTGGTTGAAATGTATGTCGTTATCCTGAGTTGCCGTATACATCGCGATTGGGATTGCCACCATGCCGAAAGTTATGACCGATTTGCGCGAAATCATGGCAAACACCTCCGACATTATTGTTTCAATGTTTTCCTGTTTAATACCTGGATTCTCATCTGAAAGAAACCCTGTATTTGCATGTTAATTAAGGGACTGTCTCAAAACTATACAGACAGCATGCTGTTCAGAGCTGAATTGCCTTCGCAGGAGCAGTTGAATATTGTAATGCTATAAGCAGCAGCTCGAGTGAGGTTAAATCTGCCGGATGCAGCCCTTTTTATGAAGCAAAGGAACGGTTCCTGTGCCTCAAGACATATTAAGCCGACCAGGGAGTAATAATAGAATAGCAAGTATTGATTTTTTCGTGCAGCGATATGGAAAGAATAATCATCAATAAATCTCTTAAGAAAAGCATTTACTTCGGGATCCTGTTTATCGGTTTAATGGGAGTACCAATGCATTACCTGTATTCCCTGACCGGGGAATCGCCTGTTGTCGCATTTATATCTCCTGTCAACGAAAGCGTATGGGAACACCTGAAGCTCCATGTGCTGCCCATGGCAGTCTGGTGGTCCGTATCTTTCGTCGTCCTTGTCAGGAAAGGCTTTGTCAGTTTTCCAAAATGGTTCGTCTCTTTCGTTACAGCCTTTGCAGTCTGTCCGCTGGTGATCGTCCTGTTTTACTACACCTGCACAGGAGCGCTGGGCATCCATTCGCTCGCCCTTGATATATTCTCTTACGTCCTTGGCGTTACTCTTTCGCAGCTGTTTGCCCTCCATATATACCGCTATGCTGATTCAGGCTCGCTCCTCTTCTATATATCTGCAATAATATTCACATTGCTGATGGTGGCTTTCATTGTTTTCACCTATGACCCTCCGCCATTGCCGATTTTCAAAACCCCATAAGCTATTTTTTATCATTTGCACTTTTTAATTTGCTCATTGCCCGTATAGTGAAGCTTGTATCCGATGCCCCGGATGGTTTTCAGGTACCTCGGATTCTATGGATCGTCTTCTATCCTGTTTCGTATTCGGCTGATATGCACCATGGTCGCGTTATCGTCATCGCCTTCTTTTGCCTTAAGCCTGTCAACCCATGCTATTTGTTGAAAAGCGCAGTCTTCTGAAATATAATTAAGATAGCGTTCTTTGAAATACCCCGCCCGATTTTTCACTGCGAAGGTTTGATTGAATGAAAAAGTTGTATCTTATTTTCTTCATTACTTTCATAATACTTATTTCCGCCTCATGCGGGAATGAAACAGCGCCGGTCCTGGCAGGAGCCATTGGAACCGTAAATGAGGAACCCATTGATGAAACAGTTGTACAAGCAAATGTTCCCGTAACGGAAAACACGACTTCTGCATCTGCCAGCGGGCCGGACAGCTCCGGCTCAAATCCGGCATCCGTCAATGAACCAGCCGCAATCGGTGACACTGCTTACGGTATGCTGATTCCTGACCAAATAAAACATCTCCCTTACTATTACCCGGAAAAATCCAGAAGGTATGTGGAATATACGAGACTGAATCCCCTTTTGGGATATGACAAAGCCATAATATATGTGAATATCGGGCTCGACAGACCTTTCTATTCGGATGTGGCGACAATTGCCGAACCTGACCGGATTGATGTTCTTGTGAACAAATACAATAAACTTCCTGACGATTATGAGCCCCAGTTGGAGGAACTGCCTGCCAATCCTGTCGCGAGAGGGGCAGGAAGGCAGTTTCTAAGGCCCGAAGCGAAAGAAGCTTTTATTAGGATGCATACGGATGCGAAAGAGCTTGGCCTTGACATAACCGCTTTCGGTACATACAGGAGCATCCCGCTCCAGCATGACATATGGAACCGGAAAGTGAATTCGGGAAAAAGCATTGAAGATGTGGACAGGCTTAATGCGCGGGAAGGCCACAGCGAACATCACACAGGCCTTGCCATTGACGTTATAAAAAACAATTATTCCGTTGAAAACACAAGGGAATTCGAATGGTACAGGGAAAACGCCCATAAATATGGCTTCATCATCAGGTATCCGAAAGACTGTGAACATATCACGGGTTACCGTTACGAGCCCTGGCACCTGAGATACCTGGGCGAGGATCTCGCAAATGCCGTGTACGAAAGCGGTCTTACTTACGATGAGTATTACGCCGTTTATATTGAGCCGGCCACCTCTGCTCAGCCGTAACTGTAGAACCTTGCCCCCGTGGAATTGCTTTGCACCGCTTCGGGTATAAATGCACCGAATCCGCCTGTGGCGTTTCTTGTCAGTCCCATGACAGTTTTGAACCGGTATGACAGGCTCCTGAACTTTGATGGTTTTGCCACCGGTATTTTTCTGATGTTTTCACCGTCGCAATGGTATATGGTTATCCCTTCTTCCTGGTAACGGTGTAAAATATGGGACAGGTCGTTCTGTATGAATTCTGTCCTGACAATGACCCTGCTTATCCCATTGTTCAGCAGGAATGCTGCTGAAGGCATATCCTGGGGAAAAACGCACCAGCGGTTGTCAAATGTGCCGCGTTCCTTTCCTCCGCCTGCCATCCTGTTGGAATCCAGCATGAAAACAGGCGGGGCATCCGGCCGTATATTCATTGCTTCCAGGTCATCAGCCCCTTTGAAAAGGGTGTTGACTATCTCGTTTACGTTCACGATGGTCCTGGAGTTATAGGCATTGACTCCGTTATACAAGGGAACGGGCCGGTAGCCTATACGCGCCAGTCCAAGGCTTTCGATCACTCCGCTGTGCCTGGGAAGGTCAACTATTACCATAGTACTTCTGTCTGCGCTGTTGATCCATTTAACATCGGGTATTTCCAGCTTATGGCTCCTGTATGCAAGAGGTTCGCGCGCAAACAGAACAGGTTTTGCCCACTGCGACCATATCGAGTCTTCCGGCGCCCAGATCTTATATGTTTCAAGGCTGGTCCTCATCATTATCATCCTTTCGAACCAGTATCGGGATATCCTTAGCCCTGGCGTCTATCCGCGGGTAAGGGCTCACTCTTCCGTAAAAACCGGCGCTTTTCCCGTTTACCGCAAATACGCCTATGCACAGGTGAAATTCTTCACCGTTTATATCTCTTATCGGCTGGCTTGCAAATCTTCGCTGGGCCACCCAGCTTCCGGGGAAAAGTCTTACTGATTTTCCTATAAGTTTTCTTTCCTTTTCGTTTATTGCCTCAGTGATGGAAATCCCTTCACCCACCCTGCCCAGGGCGGGCTTGAATATCCAGCCGGAATCATCAGTCCTGACGGTCCCGGGATTCCTTGTTTCGGGCAAGAGGCTTTTCCATGCAGGGATATCCAGTCCGAGTTCATCCCATACCAGGGGCAGGCGTTTTGACTGCGTCAGTATGGCAACCGGGTGGTTGCAGGATGCTGTCTCACAGTCAAAATACCCCTTCCAGTCCGATCCCCGGGGAAGGCCTGTCAGCCATTCCAGTGGAAAAAACCTCGCAATCCCGTCTATGGGGCCTTCATTGCCTTCAAGAATGCTATATGCCTTTTTGTCCTTCCATACAATATGATCCGGAGCTGTGAAAACAGTACTGTATCCATGTTCCCTGAAGTAGTCGCTGAGAAATTCCATCACCTGCCGGTCATCCGAGTAGGAGGTCGCGTGGACAAACGCTATGGTCCCGTTTTCTTTCATCCTTCCGGAGAAGGCTTCCAGTATGCTTTGACCGACATGCTTCCTCGGTTCGCAGTCATCGAAAAACCTGCAGGCCAGCTGCGGGAGGATCGAGGCTTCTGCCAGGCCTCCCGGAACGTCGCTGTTCACTTCCGATACTGCCCATCCGTAATCGGTAGGATGAAAGTCGAACCGCATCAGTCTTATATGCCGGGATCTTTCATATCCTGCCATCCGGCTGACAGTTTTCCTGATTTCCCGTGGAAGGCCAAGCTTCTTTACCAGCCCGGGTCTTTTTGCCAGGGCTTCCTCCATCTGCATGGTTTCTTCTGACAAACGCTCGGCGTACTCTTCCAGTTTCCTTGCCGTTTCCCGGCTTATAATAACTGCATGCTTTGCTACAGTATTGTGGTCTCCAACCTGGGGGTCCCATTTATATGCCTTGAAAATGACCTCATAGCGATATTCATGATATTCGTTTTCAGGTATTGGTCTCAGCTCAACAGCGTCATTCATAAGCCATCCTCTTAGTACCCTGCAGGGATTTGATCATAGATCGGGTTCTCGGGCAGCGGAAAAAGTACAACAGAAATCACTGCCGCCAGGATGTACAGGACGCTCCAGCATATGGAGCCGGGCAGTTGATTGCGGTAAACATGCTCCCGTGTTTTTGCCCTGCTCATATACCAGCGTTCGACCGCTACCGCCAGCAGCGCCAGCAGTATAACCGGCCAGCCGACCATAAATTCCACTATGGTCATGTAAAAGGACGTCCAGTCCCCT
>DUSJ01000395.1 GCA_012842645.1 Clostridiaceae bacterium
AAGGGCAGCAGGGATGATACAGGCGTAGGCGGTTTATTTGGCGGCAGCCCCGACGTCAGGGACGACAGGGAGGATGATGAGGACTGGGACGACGATAGTTGGTTCGGCGGTGGATCCTATACTCAGGGAAGCGTTCCCAGGGGGTATCCGGCAGACAAATATCCGATTTACGAGGATGGCAAGATCCTGTTTGGATACGAGGACAAAAACGAGTTTGGAGCCAGCGTTTATTCAATAGGCATTCTCTATGAAAACGGAGATATTGATACAATAAACGCTTATTACCGGGATTATTTGAAACATGCCGATTATTATACTGAAGACAAACAGGATTACAATGGGCTTATGTATTATCATACAGGCAGGCTGAAGGGATACAATTTTTTCTTTACGGTCGCAGAAGACCCTGCCAATGACGGCATAGCGGTTTTTATAGATCTTGAAGAGATCCCTTCAGCGAGCAGTGTACTTAAAGAATATCAGGAATATGCAAAAGAACTTCCGGCCAGGTATCCTTCAGCCCAGTTCCCCATAATTGACGGCGGAATCGTAGCAGGAGCACGTGAAGGAACTATTGAGGGCAAATATTCCTGCCTGGTTTCGGTCTATACCGATAAATCTTTGAAGGAAATCCTTGAATTCTACGAAAGTGTTATAGGCAGCATAAAGAACAAGTATAAATACATAGATGAAGAGTATTTTACCCTGAGTGGCGAAACAGATAACTACCTCTTTTCCATAAGAGGCTACACGGATATTCTGGAGGATGCCGAAGTAGTCCGTTACGATATTGATGTTGCTATAAAATAACGAGCTCCTGACTGCATCACCGGAAATATGCAGGGACTGTCTCATGAGTATGCCGGCAGCATTTGCTCTGAGACAGTCCCCGTTTTATATCCAGGGCAATCAAACCGTGCGAAAAACATTTATTATATAATACTATATGGGATTATTCGGCTGTTCCATTTACTTATTTTCTGATTCTGAATAAGAAAGCAAGTAAATAACGTCACCAGTTATTTCTGTTGAAGAAGCCTGATCGTATTTGTTAAAATATGATTAACTGTATATTTATTTACCGTTATGCATAGCGCATAACAGAAAGGAGATCCGCTGATGTACCGCATAGTCAGAAAGGAAGTCCTTAATCCCCAGGTAAAACTCCTTGAGATAGAGGCTCCATACGTTGCCCGTAAGGCGGAACCCGGCCAGTTCATAATCCTGCGTGTCGATAAGGATGGAGAACGAATCCCGCTTACAATAGCCGATTATGACAGAGAGAAGGGAACTGTCACAATAATTTTCCAGGAAGTCGGAGCTTCGACAATGAAGCTGGGCCAGTTGAACGAAGGAGATTCGCTCCAGGATTTCTGCGGCCCGCTGGGCGTAGCATCCCATTTTGAAGGAGTAAAGAGAGCGGCTGTCATAGGCGGCGGCCTGGGAACGGCGATCGCGTATCCCCAGGCTAAGAAGCTGCATAACATGGGTGTTTCGGTTGACGTTATAACAGGATTCAGAAACAAGGACCTGATTATACTGGAAAAAGAGATGGCTGCCGTATCTGACAGGCTTTTTGTCACGACCGACGACGGTTCCAACGGTACAAAAGGTTTCGTGTCCGATATCCTAAAGAAGCTCCTGGAAGAAGGCGCTGCTTATGATGTAGTTATCGCCATAGGCCCTCCCATCATGATGAAAGTTGTCTGCGACGTTACAAGGCCATATGGCATAAAGACCATTGTCAGCCTCAATCCCATTATGATAGACGGGACCGGCATGTGCGGAGGCTGCCGCGTTACCGTGGGCGGGCAGACTAAATTCGCCTGCGTGGACGGCCCGGATTTCGACGGTCACCAGGT
>DUSJ01000396.1 GCA_012842645.1 Clostridiaceae bacterium
ATCCCAACGGTTCAGTATGGGCAATTGAAGGCATAACCAGCAGGGACGGCAGGATCTTCGGGAAAATGGCCCATGATGAGCGTTATACACCGAACACCTTCATGAACGTTCCCGGCAAAAAAGACCAGAAAATATTCGAATCCGGTGTCGCCTACTTCCTCTGAGTATCGGGGACGGAGGTTTTTACTCATTTTGAGTATCGGGGACGGAGGTTTCACGAAAGCCCCCTTGCTGCTCATTACTTTCCCGTACCCTGCATATCTATGGTAAACAGGAACAGGCTGACGGCAATCAGCAATTTACAGGCCGTTAGTTTAGCAAGGAGACAGCTTATGCACCAACACCAGGGACATCATTGTTCTATAAGACATACGCGGCAGCATAAGGTAAGGTTGGGAACAAGACCTGCGTTATTGCCTGCCGCTGTTTTACTGTTAGTTTTTTTGGCATCATGCGGCAGGCCTGTCATGGGAAAAGACATGTCACAGGGAAAAGATGCAGCCTTTTACGAGGAAACGGTATTTACCCCGGAGGCCCCCAAAAATGATGATCCGATGCCTGCCCCGGTTTCAAAAACAGAGCAGGCACATGTACCAGGATATTCAGGAACTCCAGATCCCTTGCCGACAATCGGCCCTGAAAATGAGCCTGTAAAAACATCCGAGCCTGTCGGCAAAACAATGCCTGAAAATACTTCCGCATCATCACCGGTACCGGAACCGGTGCCGTCGCATACACCAATGCCTTCGCCGGCGCCTTCCCCCACCCGTACGGCAGCACCTTCGCCAACGCCCCAGTCCCAGCAGCTTCAAGGCATAGTAAACCCATATGTGCCTTATACGTATGACCAGATGATCATTGACTGCCAGGAGCTTGCAGAAACATACCCGGAAATAATCTCGCTGGACGTGGCAGGCCAGTCCGTCGAGGGCAGGGACCTTGTCCTGGTGAAGCTCGGGAAGGGAGAGAAAAAGATCATCCTGTGCGGTTCCCACCATGCCAGGGAATACATAACAAGCTCATATCTCATGAAAATGGCGGAGGAATACGCCAAGGCGTATCATGACACGGGCAGCTACGGGAATTACAATGTTAAGGACATTCTTGACAGGGCCTGCATATATATAGTTCCCATGGTGAATCCCGACGGCGTCAACCTTGTCGTCAACGGCCCTGACCATGTAGGCGACAAGGAAGCCGTTGCCGCGATGGCCATGCTGCGGAAATCATATAGGGAATGGAAGGCCAATATTAACGGGGTCGACCTGAACCGTCAATATCCCGCGGAGTGGGAAAAGAAATATGATGAAATAGGCAGGCCTGCATCTGAGAGCTACAAGGGCGAAGCTCCTTCAACCGAGCCCGAGGTAAAAGCCATGATGGAGCTTTCATGTGCCAATGATTTCATTCTTGCCGCTTCTTTCCATTCCAAGGGTAATGTCATATACTGGGCCGACAGGGGAACAGTAGATCTTATTCCCGGAGTGAAAGACATGGCCAAAAGGCTGTCTAAGCTTACCAGGTATTCATTGATGCCTGTTTCCGAAGACCCGTCCGTATACGGAGCCGGTTATGAGAACTGGTTCAGGCTTGAGTTCCTGCGCCCGGCGTTTTGCATAGAGCTTACCCCCTACAATAATACCGATGTGCCCCATGATGACAGAAAATTTGACAAATTGGTCTGGAACAACGCAAAGTACATAGGTTTGTTCCTGGCCGATGAGGCTCTGAAAAGGTAACCAGGCTGTAAAAATTCGTTTTCTGGACATCTGCATTGATAAATCGTTATAATAATTGTTGTTGATGACAATAATCCTGCTGTGGCATGAAGGCCTGGTATTATGCTGGGGCCATCCGGCCAATATGGTTTGATGAGGTGCTTTATAGTGGAAAGATACTATAGATACAAAAGAAGGCGCAGGTTCAATCCTGTCAAATTTTTAACCGCTCTGATCGTTGTCGCTGTGGTCGCAGCCGGAATAGTTTTTGCCGTTACAGGCAAACTGCCTTTTGCGTCCGGCAACCTTAATGCTTCTGCAAGTCCCACTCCAGGTTCACCCCAGTCTTCCGTTTCCGGGAAACCTAATAGTGACGATACGGTCAAGCCGACCGAGTCGGCCACTCCGGCCCCGACTCCATGGCCGACGCCCGAGCCAATGCCGGAAGAGAGCACCGATCGTTCAGTGCTTGACGTATCATGGGAAGACCCGGCAGTATTTACCGGAGCCATGGCTTATCCGGACAAAAGCAAAAAATTCTACAAAAGCGACGGGACAATCCTGGAATACTGGGTCTTTGAAAACAATCAGCCGGTCGAATATGTGCCAAAGGATATTATAAGCTTCGGCTCCCCTGAGGAATATTCCGACCTCAGGGGCGTTACTGCGTTCAGGGGCAACCATTACAGGGATTCGGCATCCTACGGCACAAGGACCATTAGCGAGAAAAAGCTTGAGATAGTATGGTCCCACAATACCGGCGCTATAAAGGCTGAGAACAGCTTCTGGCCGGGGACAGGCTGGACAGGCCAGCCGCTCCTTGTCAATTGGCCCGAAGACATACGTAAAATGATGAATATTAAGGAAGAATACAAGGATAAGGACCTTGTGGAAGTCATATACCCGACATTGGACGGCAACATCTATTTCCTGGACCTTAAGACCGGCAAGCCTACGAGGGACAAGATCAACGTAGGCTATCCCATGAAGGGAACAGGAATGGTGGATCCGAGAGGATATCCCCTTCTTTATGTAGGAATGGGACTGAATGAGAACGGCGATAAAATAACAGAGTTCAAATACAAGATTTTCAGCCTCATTGACCAGATGCCGCTTTACGACATTTTTGGCCGCGATCCTGTGGCATTCAGGAAATGGGGAGCTTTCGACTCGTCAGCCATCCTTGACAAGAAAACCGACACTCTGATCGAAGCCGCCGAGAACGGCTTGATTTACAGGGTGAAGCTGAA
>DUSJ01000397.1 GCA_012842645.1 Clostridiaceae bacterium
GTACTCCAGCAGTCAGGCATATATACTTTCAATAAGCCCTTATGTTTTGTAAGGCCGGATGAGCTCCCGGGCATACCCGGACTCAGGCTGGTTTACGAAGGCCCAATGGCGATGCTTGATATGGGCCGGGCAGGATAACGATTCATATCACTGATTGCCCGGCTGTTCATAATTATTCGGGTTTATCGTCGTAAACGTCCTTACCATTGCTTCGGTAGGAGATATAAATATCTTTATTTCTCCGTCCTGGTTAAGAAGCGTGTCGTCCATAAGGCTTTGCGCAATGGTTTCGTATACGTCGGTGGGCGTGATGAACCAGACTATCTCTTTTTCAGGTTGCAGTTCTATATTTATGATAGGCAATACCTGGCGATCGGCAGTTGTTCCTCTTCCGCGCATGATAGTCGCGCCTTTGGCGCCCGAATGTCGGGCCAGGAAAACAACTCTTTCAGCCAGTCCCCTGTTTACAATGACCATGATACACACATGATCAAGGCTGATTTCGTCAACCAGGTGCGAGGAGACAACAGCCTGCTTTGCAACAACGGGATACTCGATCTTTTTATGCCTGAATATGGTCCCGAGGATCATCAGTGAAAAAACAGGAGCCGTTGCAACCATGGCGATAACACCGAAGCCATCGACCATTACATCCGCGGTATCGATTATAGTTGCGGCCCCCTGGGCAAAAGCAAGCACGAATGTAGCTGTCATGGGACCTGACGCGACTCCGCCGGCATCATATGCTATACCTACGAAAACAGGGTCGGACCTGAATGAAAGCAAAACTGCAATGAGAAACCCGGGCAGGAGGAAATACCACAGCTTGACTTCGGGCACAGCTATCCTGACCATGGAAAGGGCGATGGCAATGCCAACTCCTATCGAGAGGGTACCGCGGATCAGGCTTATTGGTATGTAACCGCTGGTGACTTCTTCGATCTGTTCGCCCAGCACGTGTACGGCAGGCTCAACCAGCACCACTATAAGTCCGAGAATGAAACCAATTCCAACCAGTATCCAGGGGTTCATTTTTCCCAGTTCTATACCTATTATCATTCCCATATCCATAAAGCCTGAGTATACTCCCGTGAGGAATATGGTAAGACCAATAAGCGTCATGACCAGGCCGTTTATAATTCTGATAATATCATCCTTTGGTATTTTGAACTTAACGTAATTGTATATGAAAAACAAAACGATGATGGGAAGGAGCGCTATGAGGGATTCGACAAATATTTCGGGAATTTTCCGGATGATAGGGCCAAAAACCCCTTCCGCGATTATATATTCCGCAGCCTGCCCTTGTATATTTTTCTGGCCTGATATTATTGACATGAGCATGACTGACAGTATGGGGCCAGCGCTCATGATGCCGACAAGTCCGAAGGAGTTTTCTTCTTCGTTCTTGCCGCCTTTTACCTTGGAAAGGCCAAGCGATATGGCCAGGACGAATGGTGTGGTAAGGGCTCCCGTGGTCGCTCCGGATGCGTCAAAGGATATTGCGAGAAATTCTTCGGATACCAGGAATGAAAGTATTAATATAATTCCATATGTAATTGCCATAAATGCGCTGTAGGAAGGCTTGTCACCCAGCAGCCTGAAAACGCCGAACATGATCATTACTCCTACACCGACGGAGACCATGTATACTATGACCGTCGCGCCAAGGGAACCGCCGGATGCGGACTGGATCTGTGTGCCGAGGATAAGCAGGTCCGGTTCGGCCACTGTGACCAGGAATCCCAGCAAAAAGCTGAGAATCGCGATTTTTACAGGTGTTTTTGATGTAGCTATCTCCTGGGACATGTACTCGCCAATAGGGTTCATTGACAGGTCAACACCCCAAAGGAATATCGCGAGTCCGATCAAAAGCATGACGCTGCTGACTATAAACCGTGCCAGGACATCGGCTTCCACATCTACTATGGTGAAACACAGCAGAAGCACTATAATAACGACAGGCAGCAACGTCCGCAGAACTTCTTTTGTTTTTTCAAACAGTAAACTCATGATGCACCTCCTTTGCTGTCTTCTGTTCTCTGCTCAAAGAGACCGCTGGCCCTGGTGACCGGGAATGTAAACAGAATGCCGTTTCCGGCCTTGCCAAGCTCCAGGTCGGTGTAGATTTTTTCCCTGATTGGATAGACTTTATCCTTTGCAGTAATGATCAGTATAATATCCTTCTGGGGTTCAA
>DUSJ01000398.1 GCA_012842645.1 Clostridiaceae bacterium
CTATGAGCATGCTGTTCAGATCTTCTTGCTGTCCTCGTCGCAGGAAGTTGTAAATGCTCAAGTTTGCTCTCGCGAGGTCGCTGGCAATCACGCCATCCGGGCGTGTGCCGGCTTAAATCTGCATCCGGCAGATTTAACCTCACTCGAGCTGCTACTTATCGCATTACAACATTCAACTGCTCCTGCGGAGGCAATTCAGCTCAGAACAGCATGCTTTCAGTATAGTTTCGAGACAGCCTTCGGATATACTCTATATAATCCGGTTGGTTAAAGGATCATGTTTTTAAACTCCTCTTTGCTTCTGAAACCGATGACCTTGCTTGTCACCTTGCCCTGCTTGAAAGCAATCACGGTCGGGATACTCATGACACCAAACTTGCTTGCAAGTTCAGGCTCTTCGTCAACATTGACTTTCAGGATTTTTACTTTACCGTTCATTTCGCCGGCCAGTTCGTCCAGGATCGGGGAAAGCATTCTGCAGGGACCGCACCATGGTGCCCAGAAATCCACCAGGACAGGTAATTTCGAGTTTAATATTTCATTGTCAAATTCACTTTTGGTAACGTTCTTAATCGCCATTAAAGCCACTCCCTTTCATAGGCACAAAAAATAATTATTATGTTTCTGATTATAATATACCCTGATCAAGGATCTTTTTTCTGTGATAAAGTTACAGTTTGGCATGCCCGTACCTGTATTATTGTGCTATAATTAATTACCCGGGTATTTTCCCTTAGTTTTTTTGCTTATTAAAATGTATGGTCATCACGGCTGCAATAATAACGAAAAAATACTGCCTTGCGGAGAAAAATCATGAGCGGAACGAGACTGGCAATCAGGCGCGTTATAGCGACAATACTGGTTATAACAGGAATATTGCTTTGCATGAACACAATATTTGCCCATAACTACTCCAACGACTGGAATCTTGGGGTCATCCTGCCTGCAATCATGGGCCTGTTTTGCTTTGCCTTTTCGGTTTTCCTGTTTTCCAAAAAAGAACACCTGATCAGGAACAGGACGGCAAGAAGGATTTTTACTGCGGCGGTTATTTTTTGCTTGCTGGTTTTCGTCACGGTTGAGGCAATGATAATAATTGACCCATATATTCACGGTTCCGATGATGCCGGTTATGTGGATACGGTGATCGTCCTGGGGTGCGGCATATGGCCTGACGGAAGGCCAACGCTGGCACTTGCAATGCGGCTCGACAAGACATTGGATTATTACAGGGAAAATCCCCATGTAACGATTATCGTCTCAGGGGGACAGGGAGTAAACGAACCATTCCCTGAAGCGGCTGCGATGAAAGATTACCTCGTTAAAAAAGGCGTGCCCGAAGACAAGATTATCGTTGAGGACAAATCGACAAGCACCCGCGAGAATTTTGAGTTTTCGCGGAAACTGATGAATATTCCCGATGGCGAGACCAGGAAAATTATATTTGTAACAAACGATTTTCACATACTGCGTTCGAGGATACTTGCAAAGCGCTTTGGATTTGACGCCTACGCCATTGCGGCGCATACACCGGAAGTCGTACTGATCAACAGCTATCTCCGGGAGTTCTTTGCCTTCATAAAATCCATGCTGGTGGATTACTAAAATATCAGACTGTGCGAGAATTTATCGGTATTGTTTTAGCGGCTGTAGCCTGCAGCGATTTATCGCTCCGTGAATCCGTCCGGGATTCAAGTCGCGACAGCTCCGCTATCCGTGCTGCGCTTATATCGCATGCAGGCACGCCGCTGTTTGGCGCCAAGCAATTTTATATAGCTGCTGGTTTACTCTTCTGTCTTGCCTAACAGTACGGCGATCACTTCGGGATAGATCTCCTTTGCATGGGTCTTCCAGTTGTTGCATATGGAACGGGCATCCTCGCGGGATCCTACTGAGAGGCGAATATCTATCAGGGGCTTAAAGTCCTCGAGAATCTTGCATCTGACTTCGTACTCATCTTCGTTTTCAAGGGTATATTCCGCCACCACGGAGGTTTCAAGGCGCATGAATGAACGGATGGAATCAATGTTCTCGTCAAGCCTTGCCATTAAACCTGCGGGTAAAAGATCGATGAACATTTCAAGCATTTTGAGTCCCTCGGGAGAAGGGGTGTAGTAATCGATGTTCTCGCGGGTCTCGGTTAATATCAGGCCATCCTTCTGCATTTCATGGATGCACTGCTGGAGAAGAAAATAGTTGATAAACCTGTTTTCAAGCATGATCCTGGTAAGCTGCATGTTGCTGACCGGAATGCGTACCCGGTTCATGAAATATAAAAGCAGAACCTTATTTTCAGCTTTTTCACGGCTTTCCATGTCCATGGCCCTATTACTCCTTATGTACTCATTGTAAAATCCATTTATACCACGCCAGACTGTGCAAAAATCTCTGCAGGCTGCGGCCGCTAAAATTGCATGACACCACGATTATTTTTCGCACAGTCTCCTGGTTGCCCTGCTTATAAAGTATACTATAATTACATCATTAAATGTATATCTTTCTTCAAACCTTTGTAGCATATGTATATTGCTTATGAAATGCATATTTGATAAAATCTGAACCAAATGGTCCGGAGATTTTTTTCCGGGGACTGACCCATTTATTCATTTTTTTCTTTTTCGGGATAACAGGCAGGTAGAACTGTCGCCTTAACCTGGGTCGTTGCAGGTTTTGACTTTTAAAGATGCAAAAAATCTGTTGTCGGTCAGATGGAGGTTGTTATGGCTGGAACGATTACTGAAAAAATTCTGAAAGAACATATCACAGAAGGAGAAGCAAAAGCCGGGAACGAAGTCGCCCTGAGGATAGACAATACCCTGACGCAGGATGCTACCGGTACAATGGCTTATCTCCAGTTCGAGGCCATAGGCATAGACAGGGTGAAGACCCAGTTCAGCGTCAGCTTTGTCGATCACAACACCCTTCAGACAGACTTTAAAAACGCTGACGACCACAGGTTCCTCGAGTCCATGGCAAAAAGGTACGGGCTGTACTTTTCCAGGCCCGGAAACGGCATTTGCCACCAGTTGTTCCTGGAGCGCTTTGCCATACCGGGAAACACGCTCATAGGCTCGGACAGCCATACTCCAACAGCAGGAGGGATAGGCTGTTTCGCCATGGGCGCAGGCGGCCTTGACGTGGCATGCGCCATGGCCGGAGCTCCTTTCAGGATAAAGTATCCGAAAATTGTAGGCATTAAGCTGACCGGGAAGCTGAATCCCTGGGTTTCGGCCAAGGATATTATATTGGAAGTCCTCAGGCTGGTAGATGTTAAAGGCAACGTCGGAAAAGTATTCGAATACTTCGGCGATGGTGTGAAAACCCTGAGTGTTCCCGACCGTGCGACCATTGCCAACATGGGTACGGAAACGGGATGCACCACCAGCATTTTCCCCAGTGACGACGTGACCCTGGCGTTCTTAAGGGCACAGGGCAGGGAGAAAGACTTCCGGAGACTGGAACCTGACACCGACGCTGTTTATGATGAGGTTATCGAAATAGACCTTTCCTCCGTCGAACCCATGGTTGCCCTTCCTCACAGCCCCGGAGCAGTGAAGAGGGTAAGGGAAGTGGGACCGGTGAAAGTGGACCAGGTAGCCATAGGTTCCTGCACGAACTCGTCCCTCAGGGACCTGAAGATTGTGGCGCAAATACTTAAAGGCAAAACGATTTCGGACACGCTTCACGTTTTCATGAGCCCGGGATCAAGACAGGTGGTCGAACATCTTATCCGTGACGGGGACTACACGGAAATCGTGCGAGCTGGGGTCAGGATAATGGAGAATGCATGCGGCGCCTGCATAGGCATGGGCTGCGCGCCCGGTTCCGGCAGCGTGTCGGTCCGGACCTTCAACCGCAATTTTGAAGGAAGGAGCGGGACGAAGGATGCCAAAGTCTACCTGGTAAGTCCCGAGACTGCCGCTGCCGCCGCGCTGACCGGCTACCTGACAGACCCGAGGGAACTGGGTGAATATCCTGAAATAAAACTGCCGGACAAGTTTATCATAAATGACAACATGATAGTAAAACCGCTTCCGCCGGAAGAAGCCAGGAAAGTCGAGATATTCAGGGGGCCGAACATAAAGCCGCTTCCTGCGTTCGAACCTCTTTCCGATACCCTTTCGGGGAAGGCCCTGATAAAGGTGGGCGACAATATAACGACCGACCATATAATGCCTGCAGGAGCAAAGATCCTGCCATTCAGGAGCAACATACCCGAGATATCGAAGTTCGTGTTCGAAGCCGTTGATCCGGATTTCTACAGGAAAGCCAGGGAATATGGCGGCGGTTTCATAATCGGCGGAGAAAACTATGGCCAGGGTTCGAGC
>DUSJ01000399.1 GCA_012842645.1 Clostridiaceae bacterium
GAAAGTCCTGATACGGAATGCGATGAGGACCATTAATACCGATACGATCACCCTTGTCCCCAATGCCGACAGGAGGGCGGTACTTGGTATAATCACCGCAAGGACTGCATACAAAGCGCCCAGGGCGGAAGCAAGGATCATCCTCACGGTTTTGACCGGAAAGCCCGATACGGCGCTTGCGAGCTTTAATATCAGGCAGTTTGCCAACAGGTTTTCAATGAACAGTATGTCAGCGTAAACGACCATCCCGCATCCCCCCTCCTGGTGTTTTAGGCTCCATTTAAATCTTATGGGGGTTTTCCCGGCAATATGATAATAATAAGATTCCTCATTGCAGTTATTGTTTATATTTAAATCCTCCTGTCTTCTCAATTATAGGAATGAGAAGGTTATTTTTATGTCAAAACTCGTTATAGCCCGGAAAATCAATTTCGCCATTCCAAAAATCCGCTTGTACAGCAGGTTTCAGCTTGTCTAATTTCCCGTAACACCATCAGAAGCCGCTGAATAGTATATGAATGAATACTTCGCGTGGAGTGGTTTTATGGCGGGAATAGCCGGAATGGTAAGCACAGATGAAGAAATTTTGCAGAAAAGCGTAAATATATGCGCCATGTCCGATGCCATCCGCGCAAGAGGTTCGATCGCGGCCGGGTATTTTTTTTCGTCCCGGGCCGCGTTATTGCAGCGTTCTAATGCTTCTGACCCTGTCCGCCGCACAGACCATGCAAGCGAACTGGTTGTCGAAGGAAAGACCTATGTGATCCTGTTGGACGGAACCATATTCAACCTGAAGGAACTTGTCAGGGACCTGAGTTCGGAAGGAACTTTAGCCGGGAATGCCGGGGGTCCCGAACTGCTGGTGCATGCCTATGTGAAGTGGAAAGAGGATTTTATTAAAAGGCTCAACGGCAGCTTTGCATTTGCTCTCTGGGTGCAGGAAGACGACATCCTGATCCTGGCAAGGGATCATTTGGGAACCAGGCCGCTTTATTACACCCTTTCAGGCAAAATGCTGATCTTCGCTTCCGATATCAAGGGCATCACATGCCTTCCTTTTTTCGATACTGCTCTTGATGTAGAGGGTCTTGCGGAACTCATATGCCTGAGCCCAAGGCACACGCCGGGCTCAGGTCTTTTAAAAGGGATACGGCAGGTGAGACCCGGCCATTATGTCCGCTTTTCGCGGGACGGGCTGAGCACGGTAAGGTACTGGAAGATAGAGAATAAAGACCACGAGGACGATTTTTTCAAAACTCTCGAAACCGTCCGGGAACTGGTCATTGATTCGGTAAAGCGCCAGGTGCAGTCAGACGTGCCCCTTTGCGGCCTTTTGTCAGGCGGTCTCTACTCAAGCCTTATCACGGCCATAGCAGCCGAATATCCCATGCTTCTGAAAAGCAAGATATTCAATACATGGTCGGTTGACTTCGAAAAAAGCACCCACTACGCCCGTTATAATACGGGCGAAAGCGACATGCCCTGGATACGCTGGGTCTGCAGGAAAGCGGGCACCCGTCAGCACTACATATTGCTGTCCCCGTCGGACCTGGCCAATTCGCTTATCGAGGCCACCGAGGCAAGAGGCATCCCAGGTATGCCAGACTGCGACACCTCTCTCCTGCTTCTTTTAAGGGAGATTCAGAAAGAGTTCAGTATCGTGCTTTCCGGCGACTGCTCCGACGAAGTTTTCGGAACATGTATCCGTTCCAGCGAGTATATTTCATCGGGCAGGAAACGGCTGCCCTGGGCATCAAACCTTGCAGAGAAAATATCAGTTTTTAAAAATGATGTAATAGACGCCATCAAACCTTACGAGTTTATCGAAAAATGCTACGAGGAAGCACTGAGGGATTATCCCGGTTTCGCTGTCCATGAAAAAGAATTGGACAAGGAAAAAGAAGCTCAGTGGTTCAGCCTTTACTGGAACCTCCCCTGCATACTGGAAAGGATCGACAGGATGAGCATGGCCTGCGGGCTGGAAGTGAGATTGCCTTTCTGCGATTTCAGGCTGACTGAGTACTTCTGGAACATACCACTGGACCTGAAGCGTTACAAGAACAGGGACAGGGGACTTTTGAGGGAAGCGATGCGAGGGTTCCTTCCGGCCGACATTCTGGAGCGGAAGAAAAATCCCTACCCTCACTGCCATGATCCCGAATATGAGACGAATATCAGGAATATGCTCCAGGAGACTGTCCTTGATCCCTGTTCGCCAGTCAGGTACCTGCTGAACCTGAAGACCCTGGAGAGCATGATGAAACAGTGCCAGGAGTTCAATAAAAGGTATGCCTCAAGATCCCGCCTCTTTGGCTGGATAATCCAACTGGACCACTTTATGAGGAGCAACGGAATCACGGCATTTTGAAAAAACATTAACATAGTCTGGAAAATATATTCAATTGTCTATATAATATACTGGAGCAAAAGCGAATATGCGGAAAAGACTATAATATGAGGAGATTGTCATGAAAAAACTGATAGTTATCTTTATCGTTCTGACTGTTTGCTTCCAGGCTGCATGCGGCAGACTGAACCCTGAAAATAAACGGGATCGTGATGATGAAACCTACTCTGAATCCTCATCCAGGAAAAAGAATAAGTCAACGTCCAAATCCACGCCCGAGACTGCTGTACCAACTGTTACCCCTTACATAACCGAAAATCCATATCCCGGAGACGACAATCCTTCGCCGGATACAGGCGTGGGCACGGGCGATTCCGATGATACCGGATATATTGTTCATGACGATACCAATATTTATGGATCCAACCCTGTTATGGACAAGGATAATATCCTGATAGCGGAAGCAGTCGGAGACGTTATCACCGTACTGGAGCTTACGCCGGAAGGCACGGTAATAAATGAAGTATTCAGCGCTTATGCATACCGATACTTTCCTTTTTCAGTCAAGGACCAGGTGCTTTTCCTGTATTCCAGCGACGGCTTGTTCCTCTATGATTTTAACACTGAAACGCTATACATGCTTCCCCAATCAGTGTCCTGCCAGCCGGTGGGTTTCCTGAAGCAAAGCCCGTGCGTAGTCTACAGTAACCGATACATGAGTGATTTGTCGCACCAGGTCATTATTTATGATTATGTCAATGAAAGGATAGTCAGAAAGCTTACCGGGTATAACGCCAAAATATCCGCTATGGACGATTCGGTGTATTTCCTGAATTATCATCCTGAAGAAGATTATTATTACAGTATATCAATATCTTCCTACGATCCGGATACCGGCGAGGTTAAGGAAAGATACAAAGAACTGATGGATGACTATACATATGACATTACGGATGTAGCGCCGCTCTCGATGGATTATTTCGCATACTGCATATATAACGAGCATGAGTACAGGTACCATACCAGCGAGGGTTATGTCATAGCAACGAAGGGCAACCTGTACTCGGAAGACATAAGCAAGGAACAGTTCGACCTTGTATTCAGTCCTGACGGGAAAATGGCATGCATGACCGAAAGGGACTGGGGTTCGCTCACATACATAGCATACGGTGATTATACCAGCCAGGAGATGTTCCAGTCCGAGTATTACGGATCGTTCCCGGAATTCCATAACGGGCTTATATACTTTGTCAGCGATCCCGGTTTCGTCAACGCCAAAGAGGGAGAACGCAGCTTCCGGCAAATCGAGGTATACGCACTTTATTGTCTTGACCCGGTTGATAACAGTGTAACCGAGATATACAGGACCCGCGGTGACGGATTCATGTTCTTGAAAAGCTATTAACCGTGACCAAGTTTCCTGATCTCTTCAAGGAGGGCTTCCACAGCTTCGCTTTCGGGAACCTTGCGAAGGATTTGTCCTTTCCTGAATACAGCAACCGAACCCTTGCCGCCGGCGATGCCGATGTCAGCTTCCCTCGCTTCGCCGGGACCGTTTACCACGCAGCCCATAACTGCTACTTTTATGGGCTGTTTATAATTTTCAAGGGCTTTTTCTACCTTTTCGGCGATATCGATAAGGTTTATTTCGGTGCGTCCGCAGGTGGGGCAGGAAATAAGGACGGCGCCTTTGTCATACATCCCGCAGGCTTTCAATATCTCCTTTGCGGCCTTAACTTCCAGGACCGGGTCGCCGGTCAGCGATACCCTTATGGTGTCGCCTATCCCTGAAAGCAGCAAAGAGCCTATCCCTACCGCTGACTTTATAGCTCCCGCAAAGGGCGTGCCGGCTTCGGTAACACCTATGTGAAGCGGGTAATCCGTTTTTTCCGACAATAATGTATAGGCTTTTATGGTCATGGGCACATCCGATGATTTTATGGATATGACGATATCGTGAAAGTCCAGGTCCTCGAGTATCTTAACATGGCTTAGGGCGCTTTCCACGAGGGCTTCGGCGCACACATGCCCGTACTTTTCGAGCAGTTCCTTCTCAAGGGAGCCGCTGTTGACCCCGACCCTGATGGGTATTCCTCTTTCCTTCGCCATTTTTACGACTTCCCGGACACGGTCGGCGGAGCCAATGTTCCCGGGGTTGATGCGTATCTTGTCTGCCCCGTTCTCCATGGCTTTCAGGGCCAGCCTGTAATCGAAGTGGATATCGGCCACAAGCGGTATATTTATCTGCTTTTTTATTTCGGATATGGCTTCGGCGGCCTCCATACCGGGTACCGCGACCCTTACTATGTCGCAGCCTGCATCCTCAAGTTCCCTGATTTGCCGGACTGTTGCCGTAACGTCACTGGTTTTGGTGTTGGTCATGGACTGGATGCTAATGGGCGCATCGCAACCGATGAAGATGTTGCCGACCTTGATTTTCCTGGTGTTTTTACGCATATTAATCCTTCGTTCTTTATTATGATATCTGCAATCCGCCCGTGAATGCTGCCCAGTGGGCAGCACTAAGGGTGGGCTACGATCTGCACAGTCTGACGGTTATCCTGTCTCACTCAGAACCATCTTGGTATATCGTTGAACAGTGTGAATATGAGGACCCCTATCAGCAGTATAAATCCGATAAACGATATAATGCCGATTTTCTCCTGCTGGATGGGCTTACCTCTTATCTTCTCTATAATCAGTATCAGGAGTATGCTCCCGTCAAGGGCCGGGAACGGGATCAGGTTCATGACGCCAAGGTTTATGCTGATAAACGAACTGATATAAGCCAGGTTCAGGAGGACATCCTTTACGGTTTTCTGGGTCTCCACCACGGTCCCCACAGTTCCGATTATGCCTACCGGACCGGACAGTTCGTTGGCCGACACTACCCCTGTAAACAGCCATTTGAGGGATATGAGCACGTTCCTGATATTTGACATGCAGTATTTCACTGATGCCCCGATGACCTCGAAAATATTGCCCTTTTTATATTCAAGGTTTATACCGAGCGTGTACTGGTAATCGGCAAACGGAACGATATTCTCAAAAGTAAGTTCTTTGCCGTTCCTTTCCACGGTGATGCTTACAGGAGCCGTTTTATCAGTACGGGTTTCATTCAGGTATTTCACGATGTCGTCCCTGTTGCTGACGTATGTGTCGTCAAGCTTGATGATTTTGTCGCCGCGCTTTATTCCGGCCTTGTTAAGGGGTGAATCCGGCTCCACAATGGCGATAATGTTGGTTATGACACCGTTCTCTTCGGCCGCCGTAAATCCCAGCCTGAAGCGCGTTTCGGTCTTAGCCGGCGCGATGTGCTTCGTCACTTTCTTGTTCTCACTTACATCGAAATACACCAGTTCCTTCGGCGAGCCATCCTCGGCATACATAAAAATATCAATGTCAGAGGCAGGGTCGAGGATCCTCCTGCCGCCATAGGATATAAGCCTGTCGCCGATTTCGGCTCCGGCTGTCTTAACGGGAGAATCATTGGTAAACTCGGTGATCCTGTTGGTGAAAAATCCTGAAACAGACAGCACTATGCTTGCCAGTACAAATGCTAAAAGGATATTCAGAAAAGGTCCGGCAGCTATTACTATGAACCGTTTCCATACAGGCTGGTTGGAAAAAGCCCGTGAATCGTCCGAACTCTCCCCTTCGCCTTCCATCTTGCAGAAACCGCCCATGGGTATGAGCCTCAGGGAGTATTCAGTTTCTCCCTTTTTGAACGAAAACAGTTTCGGCCCCATGAACAGCGCAAACTCTAGTACTTTTATTCCGACAGCCTTGGCAGCGAGATAATGCCCAAGCTCGTGAACGAGAATCAGGATACTGAGAGCTATTAAAGCAACGATAATACCCATCTATAAACCTCCGTTAAAAACCGCTCGGGCAAGTTCTCTTGAAGCCCGGTCAGTATCTATTATATCGTCAAGGTCAGGCCTTGTATTCGAAGTATGTTTCTCCATTACTATTTTAACGATTTCCGTTATCTGATTAAACCTTATTTTTCCATTAAGGAACAGGTCAACGGCAACCTCGTTGGCGGCGTTCATGGCGCAGGGCATGGTCCCTCCGGTCTCGGCAGCCCGGTATGCCAGCTTAAGTGCCTCAAAGGTTTCCATATCCGGTTCTTTAAAAGTAAGCCTGCCAAGCTGACGGAAATCAACCCTTCTGAACGGGTTGCCATACCGCTCCGGCCAGGTCAGGGCAAGCTGTACGGGAATCCTCATGTCCGGCGCGCCAAGCTGTGCCATAATGGAGCCGTCCCTGAAAGCGACCATGGAATGGATGATGCTTTCGGGATGGACTACTACTTCTATCTTTGAAGCCGGAACATCGAAAAGCCACATGGCCTCGATAATCTCAAGACCCTTGTTCATCAGGGTGGCTGAATCGATTGTTATCTTGTTCCCCATTGACCAGTTGGGATGGTTCAGGGCCTGCTCTACCGTGACATTCTCAAGCTCCGCCCGGGTATATCCCCTGAATGGTCCGCCCGAAGCAGTCAGGATAATCTTTTCCACATCTTCGCGCCTGTTGCCCGCAAGGCACTGGAATATGGCCGAATGCTCGCTGTCTACGGGGAGCAGCTTTACGCCTTTCTTTTTAACGAGTTCCGTGATAATTGCCCCGGCTGTAACAAGGGTCTCCTTGTTGGACAGGGCAATGTTCTTCCCGGCCTCGATCGCGGCTATGGTCGGCACCAGGCCTGCAATGCCCACCACCGAGGTCAATACCGTGTCGGCGCCGTCATGGGTAACGGCTTCCATAACGCCGTCCATACCTGATAAAACTTTTGTGCCGGTATCCCGGACAGCTGTCTTCAGCGATGCTGCCGCCTTCTCGTCAAAAAGCGCTGCAACCTCCGGCCTGAACTGTCTTACCTGTTCTTCCATGACCCTAACGTTGCTGTTTGCTGCCAAAGCAACTACCTTTATATCAAGATTCCTGCATACATCCAGCGCCTGGGTGCCGATGGAACCGGTCGACCCGAGGATGGACAAGCCTTTTACCATACTAAAAATCTGTCCCTTTCTTTATGTGCCATGATATGGTTTTATCCAACCACAACCTGATTAAGTCAGTATAAACAAAATGTAAATATTATATGAACAGGTTAACATATATATATACGACAGGTGCGACAAAAAGGATGCTGTCGGCTCTGTCCATTATACCTCCGTGGCCGGGTATCAGGGTTCCGTAATCCTTTATCCCTGCAAAGCGTTTTATGGCCGAGGCTGCCCAGTCGCCAAGCTGGGAGACTACTCCGCAGAGCAAACCCATGGCGGCAAAATGATAAAGGGATATAACACCGGTACTCGCTTTATTAATAACAAAGGCTCCGTACAGTATCATGAAGAGCATGCATCCCGCCGCTCCTCCTATGGAGCCTTCAACTGTTTTCTTGGGGCTTATGTGCGGAATGATTTTTGTTCTGCCAACTGACACTCCCACAAAGTAGGCAAACGTGTCAGTAATGATCGAACCGATCATTATGAGCCAGATAAACTCAAACCCCATGTCCATGATCCGCGTTTTCACGGTAAAGGACAGGAGGAACGGGATATATAGAATCCCTGCCAGTGTCCAGGCCAGGTCCTCCGGTTTAAAGCGGGATTTGTCAAATATAACCCTGCAGAAAAGGTAAATCACCAGGACAATAAGCAGGGCATCCAGGTCCCCCGGCCTTAAGACCCGCCGGAGAAAAACCGGCAGCCCGGAAAAGAACTGTGCCGGCAGCGCCGGCGCATATGCTTTTGCTGATATTATTAACGAAGAAATAATGCTTATAGTAAGATCGATATTTATATCCCTGTTTTTCAGAGCCCTGCGGAACTCGTACAGGCCTATTGCCGATGCCGCCATCACTGTCAGGGCCAGTGCGTATGAAGGCAAAAAAAGCACCAACACGAGGATGGCCGCGCCAATGGTCCCACTGATGATCCTTGTCAGCATTTCACACCTCCAAAACGCCTTTGCCGGCCCTGATAGCATATAATGGCTTCTTTTAGATGTTTCTCGGTGAAATCAGGCCATAAGACATCGCAGAAATAGAACTCGGTATAGCTTAACTGCCAGATAAGGAAATTGCTTATCCTCATTTCGCCGCTGGTCCTGATCAGCAGATCGGGATCAGGGATTCCGCTCGTATAGAGCCTTTCCGAAATGGCTTCTTCGTTAATTTCCGTGATCTTCCCTGACTTGACGTCGTTTACGACGCGGGAAACGGCATCCACTATCTCCTGTCGTCCGCCGTAATTTAAAGCTATTATAAAATCAAGTCCACTGATATGCTCGGTATTTTTCTGCACCCTGTCAATTTCTTTTAATATTTCCTCGGGCAGTCTCTTTTTCTCGCCTATGACCTTGATGCGGATGTTTTTCCCTTTAAGTTCCTTCTCGGCATTCCTGAGGTACTCAAGAAGGAGCTTCATAAGCTCATCCACTTCTTCCTTCGGCCTGGACCAGTTTTCGGTGGAAAACGCGTAAACGGTAAGATACTTAACACCCAGCTTATAGCAGGCCTCAACTATTTTTCTCAGGGTCTTTGAGCCCTCCCTGTGGCCCATGCTCCTTGAAAGACCCCTTTTCTGGGCCCACCTGCCGTTGCCGTCCATGATTATCGCTATATGCTCAGGGATATTATTCGGATCAAGCTCGTTTTTCCTGTTCAACCGCATGTCTTCCCCCGATAATGATGTTTATAATTCCATGTCACCTTAGATAATAATAACAGAAATAAGACTCGATTGCCAGCATGTGACAAACTGCGCAGGCGCACGGGAACGTCAGACAAAAATTATGCAGATTTAGCGGC
>DUSJ01000400.1 GCA_012842645.1 Clostridiaceae bacterium
CCGGTGCGGCTCAATAGATCCTGCGGTAGTTACGTTCCTAATACAGAAAGAGGGACTGAGTCCCGAAGAAATGGATGCCATCATGAACAAGAAATCCGGCGTCCTGGGAATATCAGGCGTAAGCAGCGACTTCAGAGACCTTGATGATGCAGCAGAACAGGGCAATGAAAGAGCCCGGCTGGCGCTTGAAATCTTTGCATACCAGGTCAGGAAATTCATCGGCGCTTATGCCTGCGCCATGGGAGGAATAGACGCCATAGTATTTACCGCCGGTATAGGCGAAAACAACTGGGGGATCAGGAGCATGGTCTGCAAGGGCCTTGAGTTCCTGGGCGCAAAATTAGACGAAGAAAAGAATAAGACAAGAGGGGCGGAAGTCGAAATAAGCACCCCCGATTCAAAGGTTAAGATATTTGTAATACCAACCAACGAGGAACTTGCCATCGCAAGGGAAACGAAAAAATTGGTTGGCTGATTGTTGACAAGAACATACGTAATCTATAAAATTGGAAGGTAAAGGGCGCGCTCTTTACCTTTCATTATATATTGACCGATACTGGGTTTTGCCACAGCAGTAGCAATCATGTGTGGCAATTTTATTATATATTAGACTGTTTTTATTATCTCGTTATTCTGGAGGCTGTAAGATATGAAGGTATGCAAATTCGGCGGAACATCGATGGCCAGCGGGGAACAGATAAGAAAAGTATGTTCGATTATTGCAAGCGACCCCGAAAGACGGGTTGTTGTGGTTTCGGCACCCGGAAAACGCTTCGATTCAGACACAAAAGTGACCGATCTGCTTATCAGCTGCGCGGAGAAATATCTTGTCAACGTGGATTATAAACCGGTACTGGACGAAATCATCGGCCGTTTCGGAGAAATTGCAGCAGACCTGGGCTTAGGCCGGCAAATTGTCACCGATATCGAGAACAATCTTTATACAAGGATCTCGCTGCCCTATGATTCGCCGGAAAAGTTCATGGACCGCATGAAAGCCGCGGGCGAGGACAATGCCGCACGCCTGACAGCCTGTTATTTGAGAAGCCAGGGAATAAATGCCCAGTATCTCAATCCAAAGGACGCGGGACTTTTCCTCAGCGATGAGTACGGCAATGCCAGGGTTCTTCCCCAGTCATTCAAGAATCTTGCGAAAATAAAGAATATGGAAGGTATTATTATCTTCCCGGGATTCTTCGGTTATTCGCTGTCCGGAGAAGTAGTGACATTTCCCCGGGGCGGTTCCGACATAACCGGGTCCATCCTGGCGGCAGCCCTGGAAGTTGACGTTTATGAGAACTTCACCGATGTGGACTCGGTGTTCGTAGCCAGCCCGAAGATAGTTGAAAACCCCAAACCTATTTCGGAACTGACATACCGTGAAATGCGAGAGCTGGCATACGCCGGTTTTTCGGTTCTCCATGAAGAAACGCTTGAGCCGGTATACCAGAGAGGAATACCTGTAAATATCAGGAATACAAATAATCCTTCCTCGCCGGGAACCATGATAACTCCCGCAAGGAAAACAAATGGCTGTCCCGTGGCGGGCGTGGCGGGAGACAAGGGCTTTTGCTCTATAAATATCCATAAGTACATGATGAACAGGGAGATAGGTTTCGGCCGAAAGGTACTGCAAATCCTCGAAGAAGAATTCGTTCCCTTCGAGCACATGCCTTCGGGAATCGACGATATCTCGATCATCCTGCGGAGAAAATACCTTGATGATGACAGGAAGAGCCGCATAATGGAAAGGATAGCCAAGGAACTGAGGGTTGACAGTGTATCCATCGAGTATGACCTGGCCCTTGTAATGGTTGTCGGCGAAGGAATGAACCGTACCGTCGGCATCATGAGCCGGATAACTAAAGCCCTTGCGCAAAGCGGCATAAATATAAGGATGGTGAACCAGGGCTCCTCCGAGGTCAGCATCATGTTCGGCATAAGCGAAGCCGATGTGGAAAAGGCTATCAAGTGCATATATGAAGAGTTCTTTTGCCTGGCATGAATTGTTGGGATATAATTTGCAGTATGGTAGGATAGGAGATGAATTGAAATGATACTTGTATTGAAGCCCGGCGCGCCCAGGGAGCAGGTCGACGAGCTCATAGGGCGCATTAAAACCATGGGGCTTGATGTCCATATTTCCGTAGGAGTTGATACGACCATAATCGGCCTCGTGGGCGATACCACGAAGCTTGACAGGCTCGTGTTCTCATCCTATGACATCGTCCAGAATGTTCTCAAGGTTACCGAACCATTCAAAAAAGCCAACCGGATGTTCCATCCAGATGACACGATTATCGAAATCGGCGGAAGAAAAATAGGGGAAGGCCATTTTGTTATCATTGCCGGCCCCTGTTCTGTCGAAAGCGAAGAACAGATAGTCGGCATAGCAAGGGAGCTTAAAAATATCGGCGCGACTTTCTTAAGGGGCGGAGCATATAAGCCCCGGACATCGCCGTACAGCTTCCAGGGCCTTGGCCTTGAAGGCCTGGAACTACTGAAAATAGCCAGGGCGGAAACCGGACTGCCAATCGTGTCCGAGATCATGTCTACCGACGTCCTTGACAGGTTCGTCGAAGATGTGGATATTATCCAGGTCGGCGCCCGCAACATGCAGAACTTCGTTTTGCTGAGGGAACTGGGCAGGATCAGGAAACCGATCCTACTGAAGCGCGGTTTATCGGCTACCCTTGAAGAATGGCTTATGTCGGCGGAATATATTCTGAGCGAAGGCAACGATAAAGTTATCCTCTGCGAACGCGGCATCAGGACCTTTGAGACATATACCAGGAATACTCTTGACCTGAGCGCCGTCCCGGCAATAAAGAAACTCAGCCATCTGCCCGTGATCGTCGATCCGAGCCATGGAACGGGCAAGTCCTGGATGGTCGGGACCATGTCCAAGGCTGCTTTGGTGGCAGGCGCCGACGGGGTTATAATAGAAGTTCACAATAATCCAAAGTGTGCCCTGAGCGACGGAGACCAGTCGATCACACCTTCAGATTACGCTGCAATATTCCCAAAGATAAAGCAGCTCGCAGAAATAGAGTGGAAGCGCCTGGAGGTCTGACCGATGGAGAAAATTACTGTAAGATCCAGGGACAAATCTTATGACATATTGATAGAAACGGGTCTTTTTCATAAATTGCCTTCTGTTTTCAGAAGCAAATACCAGGGTAAAAAGCTTGCCCTCATAACCGACAGCAACGTGGACGGTCTTTATGGGAAAAAGTTTGCCGAAATGCTTGAAAATGAAGGATTTGAAGTCGTTCCCGCAGTTTTCCCGGCAGGAGAGCAAAGCAAGACTCTTCGGACCCTCGAGTTTATCTATAATAAGCTTGCCGACAACTTTTTCACCAGGAGCGACGTCATCGTAGCCCTTGGAGGAGGCGTGACGGGGGACATGGCCGGCCTTGCAGCGGCTACATTCCTGCGCGGCCTTGGTTACATACAGGTACCCACCAGCCTTCTTGCCATGGTCGATTCAAGCATTGGCGGGAAAGTGGCAGTGGACATGCGGCAGGGGAAAAACCTGGTGGGAGCTTTTTACCAGCCCGATGCGGTATATACCGATCCCGGGTTCCTTGAAACGCTCAGTTACAGGCATTATGCGGACGGCATCGCCGAGCTTTTGAAGCATGGGTTCATAAAAGACGCCTGGCTGTACCATGAACTTTTAAGCCAGAAAGAGAACGGTCCTAAAGGCAGGATACCTTCCGGCGCTATGGAAGGGATAATAGCCAGAAGCTGCCTGATCAAGCGCTCTGTCGTGGAAGAAGACGAGTTTGACCATGGGGCGCGCCAACTGTTGAATTTCGGCCATACCATAGGCCATGCCATCGAACGGGTACAGGGTTACACGGGATTATCCCACGGCGAAGCCATATCCGTCGGGATGGCGGTTATGACCGAAATGACAGAGAAGATGGGGCTGACAGGGAAAGGCGTGACTGAAAGGGTCAGGCAGGCGCTGACAAAGTATGGCCTGCCAGTGACCATGCCGGATATTGATATCGGAGACATTATCAGCGCCATAGCCGTTGACAAAAAGAACCGATCAGGAAAGATCACCATTGCATATATAGAAGAAATAGGCGCAGGGAAGCTTCTTGAAATGAGCCTTGCCGAACTGGGGGGGAGAATCTGTGAAATCCTTGAGGATCGTTCCGGGACCTCTTAAGGGAAAAGTACTCGCCCAGCCATCAAAAAGCATTGCCCACAGGGCAATTATCTGCGCAGCCCTGGCAAACGGAGTCACCAGGATAGACAACGTTGTATTATCAGACGATATAAATGCGACTTTGGGCGCGGCCGGAGCATTGGGAGCAAAGATATCCATATCCGACAGCGCAGTTTATGACGGCAGGAAGCTGGTTGCCATCCAGGGAGACGGGAAAATTGCAGTAAGGGTCAAATCGATCGATTGCATTGAATCAGGTTCCACGGCCCGTTTCATGATGCCAATATCAAGGCTCGTTCCGGATCCGGTTGTTTTCACAGGAAGAGGAAGACTTGTCGAGAGGCCCTTTGACGTATATAAGGAACTGTTCACCCAAATGGGTATCGTATACTCGGATAATGAGGGCAGGATGCCTGTAAGCCTTGAAGGAAAACTTGTTTCCGGGGAATACCGGGTCCGGGGCGACGTCAGTTCCCAGTTCATATCGGGGCTTTTATTCGCGCTTCCGCTGCTGGAAGCGCCCTCCCGGATCGAGATAACCGGCAGACTGGAATCCCTGCCTTATATCCGGATGACAATAGATGTTCTCCGGCAATTCGGTGTCGTGATATCGGCAGAAAATGATTACAGGACTTTTTTAATCGAAGGAAACCAGTCATACAGGGCTATTCCTGCGTACACCGTTGAGGGAGACTGGTCCCAGGCGGCTTTTTTCTGTGTAATGGGCGCTCTTTCGGGACCTGTGACCATTGAAGGCCTTAACATGGATTCACTGCAGGGGGACAGGATAATTGCCGATATACTTAAAAGCATGGGAGCAAATCCCGTTATTGACGGTGAAAGCATAACATTTGAAAAATCAGAACTTACAGGTGCGACCATCGACGTATCCCAATGTCCTGACCTGGTTCCTGCCATCTCTGCGGCAGCTTCGGCCGCGAAAGGCATAACGCATATAATCAACGGCGCGCGGCTCAGGATCAAGGAATCGGACAGGCTTTCCACTACATGCAGCGAGCTGGGAAAGTTAGGAGCAAGAATAACAGAAAAAACTGACGGCCTTGTTATTGAAGGCGTAAACAATCTGAAGGGCGGTAAAGCAAGCGGCTCTGGCGACCATCGTATCGTAATGGCCCTTGCGTCGGCATCGGCCATATGCGATGAAGAAGTACTGATAGAAGGGTATGACGCGGTGAAAAAATCTTATCCCGGGTTCTGGAATGATTTCAGTGCCCTCGGGGGAAAGGTTGAATTCGATGGGTAGTGTTTTCGGCCGTAATTTAAAAATATCTGTTTTCGGAGAATCCCATGGCCCGGCAGTGGGTGTTGTCATTGACGGGCTGCCTCCAGGTTTTCCTGTTGACTTCGATAATATTTCCGGGGAAATGGAAAGGAGAAGGCCAAAGGCGGCCGTTTATTCCACAAAAAGGCAGGAACCTGACGAAGTGGAGATCCTGAGCGGTATATACAACGGAAGGACTACCGGTACGCCATTGTGCGCCGTAATAATGAACAGGGATGCCAAAAGCGGGGATTATGACGATACCGCCAGCCTGGCAAGACCAGGCCATGCCGATTATTCCGGGTATGCAAGGTACAAGGGGTTCAATGACGTCCGCGGAGGCGGGCATTTTTCAGGCAGACTGACAGCGCCGATAGTGTTTGCAGGCGCCATTGCCACTCAAATCCTTGGAAGCAGGGACATAATAATCGGTTCCCACATCGATTCCATACATGATATGAAGGATGTAGGCTTTGACCTGGCGGACATTACGAAGGAACAGCTCCTTGCGCTGCGGAAAATGGATATTCCCGTCAATGACAGGTCATGCGGGGATGAATACCTTAAGATCATAAGCGATGCCCAAAAGGATGCAGATTCGGTCGGCGGCGTGGTTGAGACGGCTGTTATAGGGATTAAGGCCGGTCTTGGGTCACCCATGTTCGACAACGTGGAATCCGGGTTATCGTCAATATTGTTCTCAATAC
>DUSJ01000401.1 GCA_012842645.1 Clostridiaceae bacterium
CTCCCGAGGCAAGGGATACGGTATACCAGTACTTTGACGGCGGAATCATCAAGTTTGCGCTGCCTGTGCCTGTGGCAATGATACTGGCCGGGCTTGCTGCAGCATTTTTCGCATTCCTGATAGGTTTGCCGGTCCTGAGGCTCAAAAGCGATTACCTGGCCATTGCCACCCTGGGCTTTGCTGAGATTATAAGGGCTATATTCCAGTGGGATAAGCTTGGACCCATAACCAACGGTTCCAACCTGCTCAGGAAATTCCCGGGATTCACATCGGTGCTGTTCCCCTTTGCGGTATCGGGGATCTGCATCACGCTGATCGTACTGCTGATAAATTCGTCTTACGGTCGTGCGTTTAAGGCAATACGTGATGATGAGATCGCTGCAGAAGCGATGGGGATAAATTTGGCAAAACACAAGCAACTGGCCTTCACTATAAGTTCGTTTTTTGCAGGTGTCGGAGGCGCGCTCCTGGCCATGTACCAGACGACTGTACAGGCTTCGGCTTTTACTTCCGCGATGACATACGAGATACTGCTTATTGTTGTAATAGGCGGGATTGGTTCGGTAACGGGAAGCATACTGTCATCGTTCCTGTTTATAGCCTGCAGCGAATGGTGGCTCAGGTTCCTGGACAATGAGACTTACATCGGGTCCTTCAGGGTGCCTCTCCTGAGTTCCGGGTTCAGGAAGGTCGTCTTTTCGATAATAATCATGGTTGTCGTGCTGTTTTACAGGCAGGGTATAATGGGCACAAAAGAACTCTCTGCTGACGCCATTACCCGGTTCTTCAGGAAACTGCGGGGGAAAACCAAGGAGGAAGCTGCAAAATGACTGAAAACATTCTGCACACTGAGAAACTGACCATGCAGTTCGGCGGCGTTATGGCTGTCTATAATCTGACTATAGATGTGTACAAGGGTGAGATAGTTGCTTTGATCGGTCCTAACGGTGCCGGGAAAACAACTGCCTTCAACTGCATCACCGGGGTGTATGAGCCGACAAACGGTTCGGTTAGCTTTTGCGGAAAAACCATTGTTTCAAACCATCCCCAGGGAAGGATGAAGAAGCTTTATGCCGGCGACAGGGATATCACCCGGTCAAAAGTAATAAGCCCTACCCCTGATAAGATAACCAAGCTTGGTATTGCCCGTACCTTCCAGAATATCAGGCTGTTCAAAAGCCTTACGGTTTTTGAAAACGTGCTGGTGGCGAAGCATATGCGGGCAAAGCAGAATATTTTTTCGGCCACGTTCCGGCTGAACTGGCCGGAAGAAAAGAGGGCAAGGGAAGAATGCCTGGAGCTCCTGGAAGAACAGGGGCTGCTTCAATACAAGGATGAGCTGGCAAGCAGCCTTCCATACGGGCTGCAGCGGCGCCTTGAAATCTCGAGGGCCCTTGCGACCAAACCAAAGCTTCTTTTGCTGGATGAGCCGGCAGCCGGTATGAACCCGCAGGAAACACAGGAACTTGCCGAATTTATTGTCAGGATCAAGGACAAGTACGACCTGACAATCCTACTGATAGAACATCATATGGACCTTGTTATGAAAATCTCTGACAGGATATATGTTATGGATTTCGGAAAGCTCATCGCCCATGGCACACCTGCAGAGGTGCAGCAGAACCAGCGTGTTATCGACGCATACCTGGGGGTGGCCGACGATGCTTAAAGTAAACGATCTGAAGGTAAACTACGGCGGGATCGAGGCTGTCAAGGGCATATCCTTTGAGGTCCCCGAAAAAAGTATTGTTACACTTATAGGAGCTAACGGAGCCGGTAAAAGCACAACGCTCAGGACCATATCCGGCCTTGTTAAGCCTAAAAGCGGCACTATAACCTTTATGGGCGAGGATATAACCGGCAGGGATCCGGAGTTCATAGTTAAAAAGGGAATAACCATGGTTCCCGAAGGCAGAAGGATCTTTCCCGACCTGACAGTCCTGGAAAACCTGAAGATAGGGGCATACCTTCGTAAGGATGACCTGAGTGAAGACTTAAAAAAGGTCTTTGACCTGTTCCCGCGCCTGAAAGAACGTTCCTGGCAGCTTGGAGGCACATTGTCAGGCGGCGAGCAGCAGATGCTTGCCGTGGGGAGGGCTCTCATGAGCCGGCCAAAGCTGCTGATGATGGACGAACCCTCGCTGGGACTGGCTCCGCTGGTAGTGCGGAATATATTCGAGATAATCAGGGAGATAAATAAACAGGGTGTAACTATCCTGCTTATAGAACAGAATGCCAATATGGCGCTTAAAACAGCTGATATCGGCTATGTCATGGAGACCGGACGTATAACCCTGACAGGCACGGGAGAAGAACTCCTTGCCAATGAAGGCGTGAAAGCGGCTTACCTGGGAACTTAAATTAAAGTGAGCATAAGAAACAGCCCCGGGATGAACTCGTCTGTCCAAAGTATGGTATAATATCAGAAAAAGTACTATTGAGGGCGAGGGAGTTACTTAGTATGTATTCGATGCCGGGGACGAGAAAAAAGCTGAAAACTGTTTGGATAACGACGCTAATCATAAATCTTCTGGCGCTGTTTATCGGGATAGCCTATCTCTTGTCAGGGATCAGAAGCGTTTTCTGGAATCTTTACGGTATATTTATATTCGCTGCCCTGGCAATCAACATATACGTTGCATATATAGAAGATCCCCGGAAAATGAGGGGATATTTCTATTTTATCTATTCAGGGCTCTGTATGCTGCTGATACCTGTATTGAACTCCATAGCCTCATTTACGCCTGCCCATTATGATTCAATTAGCAAGGTATCATGTGCCCTTTTCCTTTCCCTGTTTGCATATGGGATCATGCTTTCGCTATCCAGGCTTATCAGCAGGAAAACCGAAGCTGAGATTCTTCTTGACGATTTTGAATTGATCAGGTACAGGAAGGAAGACAGGAACAGGTCCCTGAAAACTGTATTGATAATCTTGCTGAGCCTTGTCCTTGCATTGGGATGTGCCGTGGCATACAAAATACTGGCCATCCATGTGGAATTCTGGATTCTTGAGGCATTTATCCCGTCCGTATCTCTGTTTTACGCGTTCGTGTTCCTTAATACAGGGGTCCTTATAGTCAAGCTGCTGCCCGACAAGAAAAGCCTTGCCCTGAAAATCGTTTATTCAGCGGTAACCCTGACAGTGTTCGTTATTTGCCTTCTGCCTTTTGCGTCAGCCCCTTTCATGGCAGGGACCGCAAAAATGGAATACATAAGTGCCTTCGGGGAAGACTACCTTACCAGTTCGGATTATAATTTTGATCAATTCAGGAAATACAGGTTTTCTATTCCCGAGTATTTTTTTGGAATGGAAACCAAAGGTGTCGCAGTAAGCACGGATATCCCGTTTTATACAGGTAAGGGAAGCGCTGATGAAGGTCTGCAACTGTACTTTGACGCCTATACCCCTGCAGATGACGGCGACATGCTGCCCGGCGGGTATTCTGTCCTCGTTCGTATCCATGGAGGCGGCTGGACTTCCGGCGACAAGGGCTTCCTTAATAATGCCCAGGTGAACAGGTATTTTGCCAGCCAGGGGTATGTGGTATTCGACATACAATATGGGCTTAACGATATTAAAGGCATATCAAAATACGCAGAGGAACAGTACGGAGATTATACCGTCGATGACATGGTAAGGCATATAGGCATATTCCTGGATTATCTCGCAAAGCATGCCGACGAATATAAGGCAAATATCGACTCTGTATTTATTTCGGGAGGTTCAGCCGGAGGCAATCTTGCCCTGGCGACCGGGCTGACGCTGTCAGACGGCAAATACGGAGATTTTCCCGGCAGAAGGGTAAAGATAAAGGGTATCATTCCATTCTATCCTGCCAACAAACTTGCAGACAGCTTCGGGATAGGTGCTTCCCTGGAGTTCATCGATCCTGGCTTGATTGTCAGTGAATCATCTCCTCCGTGTCTCATCTTCCAGGGTACTCACGACGGGCTGGTGAAATATCCGGTTACCCTGGAGTTCAAGAATAAATATATTGCAGCGGGGAATCCGAAGTGCGCCGTTATTTCCGCGCCGTTCGGAGGCCACGCCTGCGACATGTATTTTCCGGGATACTACAACCAGTTGTTTTTGTATTACAAGGAACGCTTCATGTATCAGTTCAGATAGAAAAGATTTTTGACCAGGAAAGGTGTAATAAATATGAAAATACGCTTTTTGGGGGCAGCGTCAACGGTTACCGGTTCATGTCACCTGATAGTTACCGAGAAACGCAAGTTTCTGCTCGATTGCGGTATGTTCCAGGGTAGTGACGAGCTGGAGACTCTCAACAGCAGGGACTTTGACTTTGACCCTTCTGAAATCGACTTCGTAATACTTAGTCATGCCCATATAGACCATAGCGGCAGGCTCCCGCTGCTCGTAAAAAGAGGGTTCAGGGGCAGGATATATTGTACCGATGCTACTGCCGGCCTGCTTGATATAATGCTTAAGGACAGTGCCTTGATCCAGGAGCGGGAAACCGAATGGCAAAACAGGAAAAACCAGAGGGCCGGGAAACCTGCCGTCGAGCCTTTATATAACATAAAAGATGCTGAAGAAGCGATGAAACATGTGACACCGGTATTGTACGATCAGTTGGTGGACGTCAATGAGGAAGTCAAGGTCGTATTCAATGATGCTGGCCATATACTGGGCTCGGCGATAACAGAACTGTTCATAACAGAGAATGATGATGTATATAAAATAGTGTATTCGGGGGACCTGGGGGTAAAAGACAGGCCTATCCTGAGGGATCCCACCATCATAAAAAAAGCGGATTTTGTGATAATGGAATCCACATACGGCAACCGTCTGCACGAGAAAAACCAGCTTAGTATACAGAAGCTGGTCGATATAGTGGTCAGGACCATCAAACGCGGCGGCAATGTTGTGATACCTTCCTTTGCCGTAGGAAGGACCCAGGAGATGATATATGAGTTCAACCGCTTTTATGAAGAACATACCGAGTACAGGGACATTTTAAAGGATGTATATGTGTATGTAGACAGCCCCATGGCGACTTCTGTGACTGACGTATTCAAGGCCAATGTGCAGGCTTTTGATGACGAGACGAAAGAGTACATACTGCGCGGGGAACACCCTCTCGACTTTAAGAACCTAATATTTACCCGAACAACAGAGGAATCTGTTGCCTTGAACACAGATCCCGCTCCGAAGATCATCATCTCGTCAAGCGGGATGTGTGAAGCAGGAAGGATAAAGCATCACCTGAAACATAATCTCTGGAACCCGAAATCCAGCATCGTATTTGTCGGGTACCAGGCAAAGGGGACCCTCGGGCACTCAATTGTAAGCGGAGATAAAAAGGTCACTATTTTCGGTGAGAAGATACAGGTGGAAGCCGAAGTATATAACCTTGAAGGTTTCTCGGGCCATGCGGACAGGGAAGGACTGCTGGACTGGGTGGCAGGGTTTCAGAAAGCGCCAAATGAGATATTCCTCGTCCATGGTGAGGAAGAGGCAAAAATGGAACTTGCAAGATCGATCACCGAAAATCTTAATTATGACTGCACCGTGGTCCGTAGCGATATGGAGGTAACCCTCTCAAAGAAGGACATAGTAAGCGTAGAGGAAATAAAAAGAGAGCTTGTATCGCCGGAGGTATTGTCTGAAATCAGGAGAAGAGTATCGTCAGTTCATAACGCCCTGGAGACCATACTCTACAATACCCAGCTGGCGGTGGGAAGCAACCTGACGCCTGAACAGATCAAGGATATCAATAATATGGTCATCGAGCTTGAGAAGAATACATACGGCCTCGGTTCCGTGATGTCCCAGGAACCCAGGTAGAAAATATGTCATTCTGAACTGTAGTGGCGACCAGTGGTCGCCCGTTGCTTTATTGTGATGTCATGAGTTGTAGGGGGCGGTGTTCCCGACGTCCCATCAAACCCGGAATACATGCTAACTGTCAGCCTGCGCATAGAACATCGCAGGATGTTCAACAAACATACTTTGTATGTTATTTAAGCGAAGGATCTCTTTGACTTTTTATGGACTCTCATTAGCGGTTGAAACTTATGAATGTCATCCTGAGCGAAGCGAAGGATCTCATGCAGGGGAGAGCAGTGCTCTCCCGCTAAGTCAAGCTGTAAGCACGCCAATAATTGCAGGGGGAGCGTCCCATACGCCCCATCGGACTTCAGGCAGACTCTAAGGTTTTATCTTCGGAGGTGTTCTCCCAAGCACCCACGTTTTCGTAATTATCATGGCGTACGAGAAATCTTTTATATTTAATTTTAATCCCAATAGCTCCGAGCGGCGCAGTAATTAGAATTGCCAATACCGCAACAGTCAATATTGTATTACCGGCTGCAATACCTGCAGCCAAAGGCAGTACGCCAATTGCTGCCTGCACGGTAGCTTTTGGTAAATAGGAAATAGCACAGATCAATTTTTCTTTTATATTCAATTTCGTTTTGAAAAGACATACGAACACGCCGAGAATACGTATTGCAAGGGCAATGAATATGAGCGCTACTGCTGCGACTCCTGCCTTTGCCGCATAGCTGATATCTACTGTCGCACCTACTAATATGAACAACATCAATTCTGCCATCACCCAGATTTTTGAGAACCTGTCCGAAAGCCTCTTTGCCAGTACATCGTACCCCTTGAGGATAGTTCCGCCTAAAGCCATCACTGCTAAAAGGCCCGACATCGGGATAAAAGCTTTGATAGCATTTTCCAGTGTAACAAGAAGAAAAGAAATACTCAGTATGATCAATATCTTCACAGTATCCCGAATGTGGATTTTTCTAAACACCTTAATAATGACAAGACCAAGTATAATGCCTGTCAATAGGCCGACCACGATCGAAACCGGAATTTTAAAAAGATTTCCGATGTCAAAACTGCCACCGCCATACATCCCCATAAAGGATGTGAAAAGGACTATCACATAAATATCGTCTACTGAAGCACCAGCCATAATAAGCTGCGGGATGCTCATAGATTTGCCATAACCATTCTCCATAAGCTTCAGCATATTGGGTACAACGATTGCCGGTGATACAGCACCAAGAACGGATCCCATGATAGCAGCTTCGAGGTACGTTATAGGGAAGAGCATCGGTGCAAATATTGTTGTTGCTGCTATTTCAAATGTTGCCGGGATAAAACACATGAGAATAGCCGGACGGCCGACTTTCTTCAGATCATTTATATCCAGGGCAAGCCCTGCTCTTGTTAGTATGACTATAAGGGCGATTTCTCTCAAGTCAGCGGAAACATTCAATATTTCCGGAGAGATGAGATTCAACACATATGGGCCTAATACTATTCCTGTAAGAAGCATACCAATAAGGCCAGGCATTTTTAATTTCTGCATGATCCCGCTCAGAACAAGGCCGCAAAGGATCATTAAGGCCAGACTAAAAAGCATAAACATTCTCCTTTATGCAGAAATGCAAAAAAGCTGATACTCCCGCAATAATATAATAATTGCAGAAGTCATCAGCTTAATAAGCAGTTCGGCTCAATGTCAGCACAGGGAGACTTCATTCCCTAACTTTTCGTATCATAACATAAAGCTTAGTGAAATGTAAATAATTTTTCAGGAAATGTGTCTTTATTTAAATTGCAAGTTTAATTGCCTTACAAAATCTTACAGAACCCTGTTTTAAGCGACCACAATCTTTGCCATTTCATTCGCAG
>DUSJ01000402.1 GCA_012842645.1 Clostridiaceae bacterium
AGACGCATCCATCCCTTCAAGGACGATAAGATACTGGCATCCTGGAACGGCCTGATGACTGCTGCCATGGCCATGGCGGGAAGAATACTGAAGGATGGCCGATATACCATCTCTGCCGTAAGAGCTGCCGATTTTATACTGAACAATCTTGTAAGGGAAGACGGAAGACTTATTTCTTCATACCGTGAAGGAAAAGCCGGCGTTCCGGCATATTCCGAGGATTATGCCTTCATGATAATGGGGCTTACCGAGCTTTACGAAACCACCTGTGAGCCCGATTACCTGAAAAAAGCTTTGCTCTTTGCCGATGACCTTATAAAGTACTTCTGGGATGACAGGAACGGCGGTCTGTTTATATACGGCACAGACAGCGAGCAGCTGATAACGAGGCCCAAAACAATATATGACGGCGCTGTCCCGTCAGGAAACTCGGTTGCGGCATTGTACATGATGAAGCTCAGCCGCCTTACAGGGCGTTATGATCTTGAGGAAAAATCCAATGAAATACTGAAAGCATTTTCAGGAAGCATTACCGCACAGCCCATAAGTCATGCGTTCAGCCTGATGGCTCTGGTGTTCGGGAGGGAAAAGGGAAGAGAAGTAGTTATCGCAGCCGATTCACTGAAAAAGGCGATTCCTTTCATTGATAAACTTAACGAAGATTTCAGGCCATTTACTGTTTCAGTATTCTATTCGCCTGGCGATCCGGTACTGAATGAAATTGCTCCATATTTGAAGAATTACAGCCCATTGGACGGCAAACCAACGGTATATGTGTGCGAAAACCGGCATTGCAATGCACCGGTCACTGGAATTGATGATTTTGCAGTATTATTGGAAGGATAACATAAAGGGGAAGCATTGCTTCCCCCTTCATATTACATATTTATATATTTAAGGCTGAACTGTTTCAGCAGCTGTTGCCTGAGGCTCCTTGGCCTTTCCGAACAGTTCCTTGAACTTCTTGCTCATGCCGGAGAGTTTCTCGTACAGGTCATAGCTGGGCTGAGCGCCATAGGCAACCTTGAGGTAATTGGTCATCATGTAGATCATAATGATTGAATCCAATACAGCCCATTTCAGAACGAGAACGAATGCAATGGTGAGAGCATATGCAATTGCGGTTGTGAGACCGGTGCCGAGATCGACATTATTGAATATGCCAGTGAAAATTTCGTTGAAGATCAGGAAACCGACTAGGAAGAATGCCAGCAGGAACGCAAGTATTTTTGCTCCGGTTTTCAGGACAGTCTTCCAGTTCTGCGCATATAATACTATTCCGTCGCATGCGCTCTTCCAAACGCTCTGGCCTTCATTAAGGAATATATATGCCAGGATGCATTCGTCGATATAATTCAGGATTATATCTACAAACGTATTTATGATATTGGTAAGTCCTTTGATTCCGGGTATGAATTTCAGGAAATCGCCGACTTTATTGAACACGCGCTGGATTTGCCTGACACTGCCGCTGATGAGCCTGTCAACAGCGAAAAGAACATTGGAGGCTACGAAAAACTTTTTGACTTTGGAAACGCCATAATTATACATGTTAAAGCCTTCGGGGACTCCGCCTTTTACGGCCAGGTCAGCAATGACGGCAACATGGGCTGCTTTGATCATATAGTTTATGTAGTCTCTTACGAAACGATAGATCGCCCAGCCGCCTCCTCCAAAGATAGCAAAGCTTATGACAGCAAAAAATCCCTCGGGTTTAATGAGTCCGAGAATCCATATAACGATGGCGGTATAAACACAAATTCCAATGAAAAAAACAAAATAGGCAAGCAAACGGATCAGCATGAAAGGAAATGTCTTCGCAACGATAGCAGATGGTTTCATTGAAGGACCTCCTCAATTCATAAATATTTTGGAATAATATATCATATGCTAACATTTCCGGCAATCATCCTAAGGGTGATTTTTAGCAAAACAGTGTTGTTGCGGAAACCTCGAAACTGTTGTAAGCTAATAAAAAATGAATGAGCAAAGAAAGATAAGTATAAAAAATGCCGGGGAAATATATGAGAAAACTTTTTGAACCATTCGCATGTTTGAATTCCATATTCGACATAACACCTGGGATGCTTAAGGAAAACGGCATCTACGGGCTCATTCTTGATATCGACAACACCCTCGTTGCAACCAATGTCAGGGAAGCGGGGGAAAGGGTTGGGAGATTTATAAAAAATCTGAAGGATAACGGGATAATGCCAGTCATAGTGTCCAATGCCCGTAAGCACCGTGTTGAAGAGTTTTGC
>DUSJ01000403.1 GCA_012842645.1 Clostridiaceae bacterium
CCAGCGGCTTGCTTTTCATGTTCTGAACCTGCCTGAGGACCAGGTTGAAGGTTTTGCAAAAGCGTTGATCGAAGCCAAGCGCAAAACCACCACCTGCTCGGTCTGCTGCAATCTTACAGACGTTGACCCGTGCCGCATCTGCAGTTCCGAAAAACGCGACCATACCGTTATCTGTGTTGTCCAAAGCCCGAGAGATGTGGTGGCGATGGAAAGAGTCCGGGAGTACAGGGGCCTGTACCATGTTCTGAACGGGCTTATTTCGCCCCTTGACGGCACCGGGCCCGATGACATAAATATCAAGCCCCTGATCAAACGGGTTGCCCACGGCAAGGTCTCTGAAGTAATCCTGGCCACCAATCCGACTGTGGAGGGCGAGGCTACGGCCGTTTACATTTCGAAGATACTGAAACCCATGGGAGTCAAAACGACACGTATTGCCCAGGGAATATCGGTGGGAGGAGACCTGGAGTACGCGGACGAAGTAACCCTGTACAAGTCCCTTGAAGGACGAAGAGAAATATAATGAAAATTGCCTGAAAGGAGCATACACATGAAGGTCAGAAAAGCCATAATCCCCGCAGCGGGCCTGGGGACCCGGTTTTTGCCTGCAACTAAAGCGCAGCCCAAGGAAATGCTCCCTATAGTTGACAAGCCCACTATCCAGTTCATAATAGAAGAGGCAATAGCGTCCGGAATCGAAGAAATCCTGATAATAACAGGCCGCGGCAAACGCGCCATCGAGGACCATTTCGACAGGTCCCTCGAACTGGAGGAAGAACTCAGGAAAAAAGGCCAGGAGGAACTTCTGTCCCAGGTCAGGCAAATTGCGGAACTGTGCAATATCCATTATATCCGGCAGAAGGAGCCCAAAGGGCTCGGCCATGCCATCTATTGCGCGAAGGCTTTTATAGACAACGAACCGTTCGCCGTTCTCCTTGGCGACGATATCGTGGATGCAGAAGTACCCTGCCTGAAGCAGCTGATCAATGCCTATGACGAGTACCAGACATCGATACTCGGGGTCCAGCGTGTGCCGATGGAAGACGTCCACAATTACGGGATCGTCGAGGGCAAGCAGATCGACGAAAGGATGTACAAGGTAAAGAACCTGGTGGAAAAGCCTGATCTGGACAAGGCTCCGTCCAACGTGGCCATACTGGGAAGATATATAATCAACCCGACCATATTCAGGTATCTTGAAAACGCAAGTCCCGGCAAGAACGGCGAGATCCAGCTGACCGACTCCCTTAACGAGTTGGCCCAAAAGGAGCCCATGTACGCGTACGACTTCGTAGGAAAACGTTATGACGTGGGAAACAAGCTCGGGTTCCTGAAGGCGACGGTGGAGTTCGCATTAAAGAGGGATGACCTGAAACACGAATTCGAGGAGTATCTGAAAGAAAAATTCTGTGATAAGTAGGGGCGGACTGTCATAGCGTTCAGGCTTAAATTTTTTGGAGCAATAAGCCAGTATGGTGATTTCCTGTTCTTGGACGGCAAATGTTACCGTACGAAATATAAGCCTTCGGAGAGACTAAACGCCTTCGGGAACAGGATCTTGAATGGAAGGTGATTCGCTTTGCCCCTTCATAATGGCATATATAAATAAAAAAGCACACAGGGAGAATGTCCCTCTGTGCGCTTTTTATTTTCAGTCAATCATTTAAAACCTGGCGAACAGGGATATGGCGTCGTCGTCTGCCAGGAGCTTGCCGTACTCGTTCAGATACCCTTCAAGGAAGTCGACGCTGCTCATCTTGTCCGAGTACTCGCTCATGATGCTTTCAAACTTTTTCCTGTTGGTCACATTGCTCTCAACCGAGAACAGCACGAGGTAGTACAGTCCGTCATGACTGTATACCCTGCTTCTGCCGGTGTAGAGCGGTTTTATGGCAGACGCAAGGAAACACAGGTCATCAAAGCTCTCAATGGCGTAAATGGCCATCGTAGAGCATATGGAACTGCTCTTCTTCTTTATGGCAAGATCCTTTTTCCTGTAGCGATTCTTGATGAACTTCTGTATGGACTCGAAATCGTTATCGTCATCAATTTTCGTAATTGTTATGACGAACCCCTGGTCCACATCGGAGACAGCTTCAATGCAGAGCTGGGATTCCTGGGCTTCAAACCCAAGCTCGATCTCGGCCTGTTCCATCAGGTCCCAGAAAAGCTCCTGGGTTTCAGGGGAATTGTAACTGAACGCATCCAAGTCGATATCACGCTCTTCCAGGTCGTCATAGGAAACGAAGATCCTTATTTTGTTGTCTCCCACTCTTTCAATTCTCATGTCCTTGTCCTTTTCCTGCCCGTGATGCCCGATCCGGGCGGCCGGACCGTTTCATCCCGATTCATGCATTCCCGGGCATTCTTTAATATATATTATACTTATTGTATCGTCAAAAGAGAAGTAACAAATTATGAAAACGCCTTATTCAAACTTATTATATTTCCGTATTCCATATGCGCGTATGTATGTGTATAATCAATGGTGAGACATCTTACCAAATATTTATACACATTCAGGAAATATTAAACAGGATTTCAGGGGAAATTTATGCTGAACTTGGTACTTGCATCAGCGTCACCACGCAGGATCGAGCTTCTGAAAACAATCGGCCTTGATTTTGAGATAATGCCGGCAAACATAAATGAAGAGCCCGAAGGTTATAACGACGCTGGAAAATACGCTATGGAAATGTCAAGGCAAAAAGCTTTGGCTGTAGCGAAAAAAATCAGGAACACGGCAACGGAAGACACTTATGTTTTAGGTGCTGATACGGTCGTTTCGATTGACAACATAATCCTTGGAAAACCTGCTGATAAGAACCATGCATTCAGGATGCTGAAGCTCATTGAAAACCGCTGGCATGAAGTGATCACCGGCCTGACGCTTGTAAATGCAAAAACATTGAAATCCCGTACTGAAAGCGAGCTGACAAGGGTCAAGATATCTCCCTATCCAAGAGGTTTTTTGGACAGGTACCTTGCCATGAAGGAACCCTATGACAAGGCCGGAAGTTATGGCATCCAGGGCTACGGCAGTCTTATGGTAGAATGTATAGAGGGATGTTATTTCAATGTCATGGGCCTTCCCCTGTTCAGACTGTCACGGATGCTTGAAAAGGAAGGCTATGACGTACTGTCCTGGCTGAATGACAGCCCGGAGAAGAAAATATGATTTAAGATGCGAGAAGACTGGCATACTAGGAACCGGACGTTAAACGCAGTTGTAAACAAAAGGAGAGGGATAAATATGGGAGTATTCACAAAAGAAATCGGGATCGATCTGGGTACGGCAAATACACTGGTCTACCTGAAAGGAAAGGGAGTTATCCTGAGGGAGCCATCCGTTGTGGCTGTGAACAACAATACGGGACAGATCCTTGCTGTTGGCCTTGAAGCAAAGCAGATGATAGGCAGGACTCCAGGGAACATTACGGCTCTTCGTCCCCTGAAGGACGGCGTTATAGCCGATTTTGAAACCACCCAGAGCATGCTCAGGCATTTTATCCGCAAGGTGGTGGGCAACAGCCCCCTGGCAAGACCAAGAGTCGTTATATGCGTTCCTTCAGGAGTGACTGAGGTCGAGAAAAGGGCAGTCGTCGATTCAGCCATGACGGCCGGCGCAAAAGAGGCATTCCTTATTGAAGAGCCCATGGCATCCGCCATAGGGGCCGGGCTTCCGGTCGAAGAGCCCTCCGGAAGCATGGTCGTGGATATCGGAGGAGG
>DUSJ01000404.1 GCA_012842645.1 Clostridiaceae bacterium
GCAAATAGGGTAAATCAGCATACATAATTGCTCACTCGAGAGTTTTACACAGTTCGTAAAGTGATTCGAGGTGATACGCATGAATCTTGAGAAATATACCGAAAAAGCGCAGGAAGCCATTGTCGGCGCGCAGCAGTGGGCTATCAGGCTTGACCACCAGCAGGTGGACGGAGAGCACCTGGCCCTGGCATTGGTGGACCAGGAGGATGGCCTGATCCCGAGACTTCTGTGGGTGATGGGAGTCAATCCCAATGACATAGCCGCAGAATTGAAAAAAGAGCTGGAACGCCTGCCGAAGGTTTACGGCAGCGCAGCGTCCAACGTGTATGCCACGCGGCGCTTCAACCAGATCCTGCTCAATGCCGAGGACAGGGCAAAAAAGCTCAGGGATGAATATGTAAGCGTGGAGCACATTTTCCTTGCCCTGATCAGGGAGAACAGGACCTTTGCTTCAGATTTGCTGAAGAATTTCGGTGTTACGGAGGATACTTTCCTTGACGCCATGACCAAGATCAGGGGCAACCAGAGGGTTACGAGCCAGAACCCGGAAATGAATTACATGGCCCTTGAAAAATACGGATGCAACCTGGTCGAACTGGCAAGGAAAGGAAAGCTTGATCCCGTAATTGGCAGAGATGCCGAGATCCGCCGCGTTATAAGGATCCTTTCAAGAAGGACAAAGAACAATCCCGTACTGATAGGCGAACCGGGCGTCGGAAAGACGGCTATAGTTGAAGGCCTTGCCCAGAGAATCCTGAAGGGCGATGTGCCCGACAGCCTGAAGAACAAAATATTGTATTCCCTTGACATGGGTTCCCTTATCGCAGGCGCAAAATTCAGGGGAGAATTTGAAGAAAGGCTCAAGGCTGTCCTGAAAGAAGTGGAAGCCTCCAAAGGCCAGATAATCCTGTTCATAGACGAGCTTCATACCATTGTGGGTGCCGGCAGGACAGATGGCGCCATGGATGCGGGCAATATCCTGAAACCCATGCTGGCCAGGGGCGAACTCCGCTGTATTGGCGCTACGACGCTGGATGAATACAGGGAACATATTGAAAAAGATGCCGCGCTGGAAAGACGTTTCCAGACGGTCCTGGTCGATCAGCCGTCGGTCGAGGACACCATATCCATATTAAGGGGACTTAAAGAACGATTCGAGATCCACCACGGGGTGCGCATAACCGATGGCGCCATCATAGCGTGCGCGGTCCTTTCGAACCGTTATATAACAGACCGTTTTCTTCCTGACAAGGCCATAGACCTTATGGACGAAGCGGCTGCAATGCTCAGGACCGAAATCGACAGCATGCCTGCTGAACTGGACGAGATACTCCGAAGGATAATGCAGCTTGAAATAGAGCAGCAGGCTTTGAAAAAGGAAAACGACAAAGCGTCGATGGAGCGCCTTGCGGCAATAGAAGCCGAGATTGCCGGGCTGAAGGACAAGGCCAATGAGATGAAAGCCCAATGGGAGCTCGAAAAGGAGTATATAAAACGTGAGAAGGAAATAAAGGAAGAGATTGAGAACGTGAAGCTCCAGATCGAGCATGCCGAGCGTAACTATGACCTTGAGACCCTTGCAAAGCTGAAACACGGCAGGCTTACCGAGCTTGAAAACGCCCTTGCGACTGAAAAGCAGAAGCAGGCGGGAATATCGGGAAGAATGCTCAAGGAGGAGGTCACCGAAGACGAGATTACCGAAATCATTTCCAAGTGGACCGGCATTCCGGTGTCGAAGCTCATGGAGGAAGAAAAACAGAAACTGCTGAACCTTGAGCTGGAACTGCACAAAAGGGTCATTGGGCAGGATAAGGCGGTCAGGGCCGTTTCTGACGCTGTGCTTCGCGCCAGGGCGGGTCTGAAAGACAACAAGCGTCCTATCGGATCATTCATTTTCCTGGGTCCTACAGGCGTGGGGAAGACGGAGCTGGCAAGGGCTTTGTCGGAAGCGCTTTTTGATACCGAAGACAACATGATCCGCATCGATATGAGCGAATACATGGAAAAACACTCTGTCGCAAGGCTTATAGGGGCTCCTCCCGGATATGTGGGATATGAAGAAGGCGGCCAGCTTACCGAGGCAGTAAGGAGAAAACCGTACAGTGTCATACTCTTTGACGAAATAGAAAAAGCCCACCC
>DUSJ01000405.1 GCA_012842645.1 Clostridiaceae bacterium
GGAATCAGCCATACTCGTGAACACCATGACCGGAAGCATAATAAGAATCGCGGCTATATGGTTCCTTATGCCCATAATGGGCGTAGACGCTTACATCTATGCAATAATCGCGGGAAGCATTATCACAATAGCGTTCAATTTCAGGGAGATTTCAAAATTAACCGGCATTTCCATCGACGCAGGCCAATGGCTTTTAAAACCGCTTTCGGCATCCCTGGCGGGAGTGTTTTTCGTATTCGCGTTCAGAAACTTCCTGCTCAACTGGGATCTGCCGCTTAAATTATTGCGGCTCCTGACCGTGGTTACCGCGTTTCTGATTCTTGCCGCCATATACCTCGTTACAGGCATCATAAAGAAAGACGACCTGAAACGCTGGCTCCTCCGTAAATGAGTACAGGGGACGTACACTTTAACTCATTTTGAGTACAGGGGACAGGTGGTTTGACAAATAATTGTCATGCCAGGCGAAAAGAATGGTCCATTCTCTCTATATCACCACTTATTGTAATGTATTCTTTCCTTTAAATTGATTTCCTTTTGTTCTACCATTTTTGCATCTTTGCTTGGTATGCCAAGACCAATTAAGCATGGCATCAGGTAATCCTCCGGAAAACCTAATATCTTTCTTGCATGTTTATCCTCATCACCTAAAGGTATTCTCAGATTACACGCGTATCCCTCTGCCGTTGCTGCTAAAAATATGTTTTCGATACAGCACCAGATTGAAGCAAAACCATTCAGATGAGAAAGATTGTCAGGCTTCATGATATCAACTTTTTGCTTTAGCAAAGGTATAATAATCGCTGAAGCATCAGCAAGCATTCGATATTGTTTTGGTACAGCGATTCTATAACATTCTTGTTGCGTAGGATCATTCAGATTCCAGTCCTTCAGCAATTGCTCCATGTCTTCATCTGATATTCCTCTCGGAATAATATCAATAAGCTGCAGAACAGCCTGTTTATCTTTCAGCACTATAAAATGCCAATCCCTCATATGGTCATTTGTCGGGGCCTTAAGACCTGCTCCTATTATTCTTTCGATGATATCATCATTTATTTCAGCCTTTTCAAAATCTCTTACTGTTCTTCTTTTTTCTATAACTTCATAGAAATCCATTCTTAACCCTCCGTACAAAATCATATTTATATGTAAAATATAAAATCATAATACCATACTGATAAAAATGTGCAAAAGGAGCACAATTACAGCGGCCTGGGCATAAAATTAAAAAAGGGAGAAATAATATAAAAACGCGAGCAATTCAAAGTAATGGGGAGAAAAACGGTTATAATTCACTCAGCAATAGTCAAAGATAGTCAAAATCAGACTTGAATATTTAACAGGTAATATATAGAATGTAATTGAAGGTCAAAGAAAGTCAAAAACAAATAAACAAGTTGAGCAAGAATTAAGCTATGGAGGTGGGATTATGTTCGGTCTTGTTCCTTATTCAAGAAGAAACAGCGGCATATCCAGGAAAGACGACTGGTTCGATTTTATCGACAGGTTTGACAGGTTTTTTGACGAGTTCTTCAGGGATCCTTTCTTTGCAAAGGTATCTTCATTAACGACTCCTATACGCGCAGACGTAAGGGAAACCGATAAAGAGTACATCGTTGAGGCCGAGATGCCAGGGGTGAAGAAAGAAGATATCATGATCGACCTGAACGATGACGTGCTTACAATCGGAGTAGACATGAAAGAGGAAAAGAAAGAAGACAATGACGGATACATCTACAGGGAACGCAGAAGCGGCTCGTTCAGACGTTCATTCTCTGTACCTGATATCAGGAACGAGGATGTTAAGGCTTCATACAAGGACGGGATACTGACCATCGTGCTGCCAAAAGCTGAACCTGGCAAGAAAACGAGAAGGATAGAAATTGAATAAGCCTTTGATTCTCCTCCTTCCTTCATGAGACAGGGGGACGGTTCTTTTGTCTCGATTTTTTCAGACAGAAGAACCGTCCCCCTGTCTGTATGTACAATGTTGACTTAGGTTTGGGTATAATTATAGTATTATGTGTGGACATAAAATTTAACAGAATAAAGGATTGATCAGATGAAACTTGTTGCAGACTGTCATTTTCATACCATAAGCAGCGGGCATGCCTACAGTACGCTTTATGAATACGCAAAAGAAGCTGAGCAAAAAGGCCTTAAACTGATAGGAATGACCGATCACGGGCCCAGGATGCCCGGAGGACCTCACAGATATCATTTTGACAACCTTAAAGTCATACCTGGTTTCTTGTTCGGAGTGGAGATCTATAAAGGTATAGAAGCCAATATCATAGACTTTGACGGTTCGACCGATACCGAGAACATGCCTCTTAATGAGATGGATATCGTTATTTCGAGCTTTCACAGTCCCTGCCTGAAACCGTCGACAAAAGAGGAAAACACCCGGGCTATTATCAGGAGCCTTGATAATAAATATGTAAATATAATAGGACATCCCGACGATTCCAGGATACCCATCGATCTTACCGAACTGGTAAAGGCAGCGTCGGAAACAGGGGCCCTTATAGAGATCAACAACTCTTCGCTGAGGCCCACGTCTTTCAGGCAGAATGCCAGGGAAAATTATATGACGTTGCTTGAGGAGTGTTATAAAAACAAGGTATACGTTATAATTAACAGTGACGCTCATATCCACACAGATATCGGCGCCAGCGAAGAAGCCCTGGAATTGATAAAAAAAGCCGGGTTTCCTGAAGAGCTGGTTGCAAATACTGATCTCCAGAAACTGAAACAGAAATTGGCGGCAAGGAGAAGGTAAGATCGCATGTTTGACAAGCTTGAAGCGATAGAGAACCGTTTTGAAGAACTGAATATGAGGCTGGCCGATCCC
>DUSJ01000406.1 GCA_012842645.1 Clostridiaceae bacterium
TAGCGGGAAAGTAACTCTGCTGACACAGACACTTAGATCCATACGGGATAATGGATTTGCCATATGATCCTTGCCCAAAAAGAGGGGCAGACAGTGACATAAAACCTAAAACAAGTTGACACGACCCTCCTTGTCTTAATTTATTGTGTTCAAGCTCAAAACGGGATATACTTTATATTTATAATACAATAAACACTTGACCGCTGCAAATTGGGAGGATTTTCATGAGACATCAATACAAGGGGGCTTTACATATCCATACCACCATCAGCGACGGAGCAAAAAGCCCTGAGGAAACACTGGAAGCATATAAGGCAGCCGGTTACGATTTCGTGGCGCTGACTGACCACTGGGTATACGGCGAACCGGGAGAATACAAGGGAATGAAGATACTTTCCGGGGCAGAGTACGACACCGGTGAAAATATTGTCGAAGGCATCTTTCATATAGTAGGGATCGGCATGGAGCGCGAGCCGTTCCTGAGACGCGAAGATCTTAACAAGTACAATAATTCCGTAGAACGGGCCCAGCATATCATAGAATGTATCAATGAAGCAGGCGGCGCTGCCATTCTTGCTCACCCGGCATGGTCTGTCAATCGTCCGTCTGACATAATTAAATTGCGCGGCCTGGCTGGCATAGAGATTTACAATGCCGTTTCCGGCTTTCCCTACCAAAATCGGGCGAATTCAGCTGTAATCCTTGATATCCTCGCTGCAGACGGATTTATTCTGCCAGTGCATGCCGCGGATGACACCCATTTCTGGAAAGGCGAAGAATGCAGTTCATTCGTTCTTACTACTGATAGTGATTTTGTCAAAGCGGTAAAAGAAGGCAACCTGTATGCTTCCCGTGGTCCCCGGATGGAGATAAAGCGGGAAGGCAACACACTTCATATTGAATGCACACCGGCAAGCATGATCATTGTCCATTCATGCTCCGTTTGGGTAGAAGGACGGACTTTGATTGGTGACGGGCTCACTTCAAGGGACTATGTCATAACAGCCGAAGACATGTACGCTCGTGTTGAGGTCATCGATAAAAACGGCAATAGCGCTTGGAGCGGATTTTATAAATATTTATAATAAAAATACGGCTAATATGTTATTCATTAAGGGATTGAAGGGGAAAGTGTTGTGGACGCAGCAAACTTAATTATTGAATATTGGAAGCATCATTGACCATACAGATAGTCGGAAGCAGGTAGAATTATGATATATAGACTGGGAAAAAAAGAAGATTTGGATGAGATATGCCGCCTGATCGAAAAGGCAATCGAACTGATGAGAAATCAGGGAATCCATCAGTGGGACGAGTTATATCCTACAAGAGAAATTTTCCTGGATGATATCAGTAAAAATACATTACATGTTGCAGTTGAGGATGACAGGATAATAGCAGTTTATGTCATTAACCAGGAATGAGATTATGTGTTTCTGCAGACTCTCAGAATAAGGGAATAGGTTCAAAGCTCCTGGCGCATATTGAGGAGCAGGTTAAGAACATGGGTTATTCGTCTGTCAGTCTGGATGTGTTTTCAGAGAATCCATATGCTTTGAAATTATATGAGAAAAATGGCTATGAAAAACGTGGGCATGCGGACTGGCGAAAAGGACGCTTTTTCCTGATGGAGAAAACGCTTTAGCAAGATATCGGTGACTTTGTCATCATTACTGAATCTAAGACAATCTTAAAACGAATGGCGGGCAGTGATATGTTAAAAACTGATCGGCTTGAATTAGTCGGGTTTGATGTTAAGTACGCTAATGATCTCTTTGAATTATGGAGTGATTTTGAAGTGATAAAGTATACATTCACTCCTTTAATCACTTCAGTTGACGAATGCAAGAGATTGATTGAACTGCAGATTATTCGAGCTTGATTTAATACATTTTTCCAATTCATAACACATTAAATGCTTTATCTGTCCATTTGAATATTGATGCATACCGGAAAGCCGTCGCTGGTTTTTCCAGTGATGGCTTTTTCATGTCGGAAACAAGGTGAATGAACTGCAGCAAATCAATATTTGCTGATTGACTCTGCCGTTGGGGCATAGTTTATAATTACTTCTATACTTGATGGGGAGGGCAATTTTATGAATGACTTGACTAAAATCAGGGATGTATCGTTAAAGTACAATATATCCGCACGTACGCTTCGTTATTATGAGGATATGGGTTTGATAACAAGCATACGAAGCGATGATTACGCATACAGGCTGTATGATGATGCTAATCTGAAGCGATTGGAGCAAATTTTAATTCTGAGAAAATTAAACATTGGAATTAAAGATATGCAACGTATATTTAATTCAACGGGTTCCGAAGTTGTACTGGAGGTGCTTGGAAAAAAAGTTGATGATATTGATGAAGATATTTCTCTTTTGCACGAACTGAAGGAAATCGTACTGGAATTTATACAGCAAATCGAGCAGGCTGATTTTAATAATGACACGGATGTAAAACTTCTTTATGAAAAAGCAAAGGAGATAAAAACTGAGCTTGTACAGGCAGATTATAATGGTAATCCTTCTTTGGTAAACCGTCTGGCGGAAGTAACCGAGAAGATGGACAAGAAGGTACCGGATGTAATGATTATACGGATAAATAAGTTCAGAGCAGTGACATCAGGACGTTTATCATTTGAAGATCTTTTCGGCGGTAACTTTGAGCCGTGGCAGGAAGCGCACAACCATTTATTTAAGCCGGTCGTTTTTGATTGTCCTGATTTTCTGTGCGGCAAAGACGGAAAGGCTGAATGGATTTGGGCTGTAAAAGATGAAGTATCGGAAAATGATACCTATCCATATGAGATTATTGAATATCCCGGAGGTTTATATGCGGTAGCCGTCAGTTTGGATGGTGACAGCGAAAGCTATGACAAAGTGAGAAAAAAGGTGGAGAAATGGCTTGAAAGCACCAACTTCATTGTTGACAGCGAACGTGATTATATGGGGAACATGATTTACGTGGATGATGAAATCAAGGAAGGTCTCGGTTACCATCAAATGAACCTTTATATACCCATAAAATTAAGAAAACAGCAGTAAATTTGAAGTGTTATATAACCAACAGAAAAGCAGGGCTTTGCCCTGCTTTTTTATACTGTAAACTTAATCATTGACTTCATCGTACCTGCTGGATTACATTAATCTTATTGACACGGCAGACTGTGCTCCGCTTAAATCGCATGCAGGAACGCCGGTTAATAACAAGTGCAAGAGGTTTCAAAACCAGGATTTCTGAAGGAAGTATTTTATGAGAAGAAACGGAGTAAAAAGAAGACTGATTATTGCAGCTTGCATTGCAATAATAGTTATAACCGCAGCTTTTATGCTGCTCAGTCAAAGCAAAGGAACTTATTTAAAATATAAAGAGTTCAACGACCTGTTGACAGAGGGGAAAATAACATCTGTCACCATCAGGACAGATAGAATTGAGTTCCGGATAGAAGCTGACAGCGGGAAGTATTATACTGACAATCCGAAAACAGACGGTTTTATGGAAAGGCTTCTTCTTGCCGGGGTTGATGTTAAAGACAGCACGGAGGGCGATGACGGATTCTTCACGGTTTTTGATATTCTCTTTGACGCAGTATTCATTGCCATTATAGTAACTGTGATCTACAGGGTTTTCGGTGAATACTTTAAATCCTTCAGGATTGTAAGGCATACCGGAGTAACTTTTGATGACATAGCTGGCATGGACGATCTTAAAAAGGAAATGATGTACGCAGTTAATATACTTAAGAATCCTGAAGAGTACAGAAAGAAGGGTATCCGCCCCACAAAAGGGATCGTGCTGGAGGGGCCTCCCGGAAACGGGAAAACGTTGTTTGCCAAAGCATTGGCAGAAGAAGCCGGAGTTAATTTTATAGCAACCAGGGGCGCTGATTTTCAGAGCATGTTCATGTCAATCGGCCCCAAGAAAATCAGGCAGCTGTTCCATAAAGCGCGTAAGAATAAGCCATGCATTGTATTTATCGATGAATTTGACGGTATAGGTGAAAGAAGGAATTTCGCGGGTTCGGGCATCGATAAAGAAAACAACCGTATAATTACAGCCATGCTGAATGAAATGGACGGTTTCGAAAATGAAGACGGGGTCCTGGTAATCGCGGCGACAAACTCTTACGCTTCATTGGACGCAGCGCTTGTTCGTCCGGGAAGATTCGACCTGAAGTATACGGTCCCCAACCCCGACCAGGCCACAAGAATTAAGCTTATCAATATATATACAAGGGGAAAACGGCTTTCTGACGAAATAAACATCGACAATCTCGCGAAAAGCTTTGACGGGCTCAGTTGCTCGGCCATAGAGTATAATGATACCAGAAATTAAGA
>DUSJ01000407.1 GCA_012842645.1 Clostridiaceae bacterium
GCCCCGGATGCCGATAAAGATATAGTAACAGTATGGCATTAGCTTGGAGGAATTCTCTCATGAAAAAAACCGGCAAAATAATATCCTTTTTATTGATACTGACATTCCTGATGACCGGGTTCCCGTCGGACCTGAAGCTTTTTGCCGCAGATGATGACGAGCTTGCCCTCGAAGTGGTGTATAACCAGTCTTCATATACATATGACGTCAGTTTTACCCCGGCAATACAGCCTGCGCGGGTTGTACTCAGGTTCCACACGAATGAATACGACAGCGTCGCCATGCAATACAGGGAAGAAATTATCGAACTGATCGCGCCAGAGCTCCAGAACGGCAAGGTCGTTGCCCATATAAATGATGAGCTTATCATGTCCAACCACATTTACGATATATCCGTGGAAGTATACAGGCGCATCGACGATACGGTGCCCTACCAGAAAGGCCTGGTCTATTACCTGGCCGGTATGACCTTTACAGGGGAATCTTTCAACGTGATGGCCAAGAACAGCGACATAGAAGATGCCGATCCGGACCGCATAAAGGATGATAAAAACAATGTCATACTTGTCAAAAGCGGTTATGAACCGGTTATCAGGCTGAGCTGGACCGTTCCGACTATTATAGTTTCAGGCAGCCTGAAAAAGCTGACCGATCCGGAAGCACTTGCCGCGCTCAGCGAAGAGAATATACCGATAAGCAGGGCAAGTTTCCAGATCAACATGACGGTGGGCAAGGATTCGGACAGGAAGCTTAACTACTATGCGGAATACGACCAGGAAGACGGCAAATTCAAGATAAAAGTCGGAGACCAGGAGACTGAGGTAGTTTTTGATGCCGAAAAAAACACGATGACGGTGACGCTTACTGCCGAACACGGCATAGAGCCGGGAACCGAGTATGCGTTTACCAATATCGGCGTAATATTCAGGGACTCGAGTTCCGCGCCTATTACGCTGCGCAGTACGAAACTCGTCGCCAACAGGGACAACCGCTTTCCGGTAAGGAACAGGGACAAAGTTTTCGAAAGAATCAGCCCGAATTCGTCATCCATATTTACCCCGATTCCGTTCGAGATCACAAAGATAGATACCGACAAGGTGGAGGTCCGCTTCAGGAAGATAGTGAACGGAATTTATCCCGTGCTTTATTACCAGGTGCAGGACGCAGACCGTCTTGACGACCTGTTCAGCACGGAAAAAAGCTGGGTGAAAATACCCGAATCATCCCTTACATACGATGATTTTTACGGCTATCATATAGTAAATGTGAACGTTACCGGGAACACCAACCCGGAGTGGTATTTCAGGGTCGTTGTTTATGACAGTGAAACGGAAAGGCCAATGACATCGTCCCTGGCGGTCAACCTGCAGGAACTGGCGGTTGACGCCGGGAGACCGCCTATGCCCAAGGAAATCAAAGTGACACCGATATATGGCGGACGCACAAAGGTGACCGTGCCCTCAACGGACCTGTCCACCGGCGAGTTCAACATCCCGATAACCCATCTTGAGCTGTCGTTTGAAAAGCCTATTTCCTGGAAGAAGTACCATAACGACAGGATCAACGACGATTATGGCTGGGACGAGTTCAGAA
>DUSJ01000408.1 GCA_012842645.1 Clostridiaceae bacterium
TCGTAGAACTCATAAGGCAGGTTCTCAGTGTCGAAATTAACAAGATACCTGTCCGTCTTGCCCGAATCTGCCATGATATGACTAAGCATCAGTCTTCACCTTCATACCATTGTCATTTCACCCGGAGCATTCTCTCCAGGCTCAGTGACGCTTTCCTGATGGTCTCCTCATCCAGTGTTATCTCATGTTTCATGTCCCTCAGGGACTCATACAGGAGTTCCATCGTCGTCTTCTTCATATTAGGACAAATAAACCTGTACTTCAACATGTAAAATTTCTTTTCGGGATTTTTCAGCTTCAGCTGGTGCAGGATGCCCTCTTCCGTTCCTATGATGAACTCATTGTGGTCGGAATTGGTGCAGAAGTCTATTATCTGCTTCGTGCTGCCCACAAAGTCAGCCATTTCGACTACTTCCGGCGGAGCTTCCGGGTGAATCGCCAGTAATGCGTTGGGGTGCTCCGCCCGGGCTTCATTGACATGCATGATGGTAAGAGCGTTGTGGGTCGGGCAGAATCCCGGCCAGAATATAAATTCCTTTTCAGGAACCTGCTTCGAGATATAGTGTCCCAGGTTCCTGTCGGGCAGGAAGAGGATCTGCCTGTTTGGCAGCGATTTGACGACTTTTACCGCGATTGACGAGGTACAGCAGATGTCGCATTCCGCCTTGACGGCGGCAGATGTGTTGACATAGCATACGACTGCCGCTTCCGGGTATCTTGCCTTAAGTTTTCTTAGGTCCTCCACGTTCGCCATGTCGGCCATTGGACAGCCCGCATTGAGGGCAGGCAAAAGCACTGTCTTTTCAGGCGAAAGTATCTTCGCGCTTTCAGCCATGAAGTGTACTCCGCAGAAAACTATTACATCCTTGTCCGTAGATGCGCAGTAACGGCTCAGCTCAAAGGAATCGCCGACCATATCGGCGATGTCCTGTATTTCCCCCTCCTGGTACAGGTGGGCGACTATAATTGCATTCCGCTCTTCTTTCAGGCGTAAGATCTCGTTTCTCAGATCCATATCGGTCTCCCGTAAATTTAATATTTCCTGTTGTCTTTATAAGGACGGACCTGGTCGAAAAACCTCCTGCGGTTCTCCGAAACCTGGCGTTTCAGTTTGATCCAGTTGATGAAATCACCACCGAAGAAAATCAGGTAATTAATCATGGCAACAATTATGGCTATGGCATTGTACCATGCTCCGATCTGCAGCGAGCTTATCATCATCACAATAAGGAATAAGGCGTCCAGCGCTCCAAGGTATTTGGCCTTTACAGGAAGCACGAAGAAAATCAAAAATTCCTGCTCAGGGAACAGCGTGGCGTAAGCCAGGAACAGGGACATATTGAGATAATATCCCGTCATCATTCCACCGCCGGCGAAAATGTAAACTATGAACGAGGCGATGATAGAGCCCAGCATTCCAGTAAAGTAATATACATTCAGCCTGAACTTGCCCCAGTATTGCTCGAGGGCAGCTCCCACCATGTATATGAAATAAACGGAAAACAGGATCCAGATGATACTGAAAGTTTCAGGTATGAAAACAAAGGTAACGATTCTCCATAGCTCAAGTTTGTTGATTATCCTCGCAGGATCAAGACCTAAAAGGAATATCACGTTCGGAGCCTGAGGAAAAATGCTGAGCAGAAAAACCGCCAGATTAACGGCTGCAATATAAAGCGTCAGGTTTTTGATGGCATAACGTCCATAACGGAGTTCAAGCCTTGCCAGGCCCTTCATGCTGAATCACTCCTGGTATCTATTTATTTATATTATTATACGGCAAATGGATTTCAAGTACAATGCGGAAAGGAATTTATGAAAACATGCAAAAGGGGACGGAGGTTTTTTACACATTTTCGCGTAGCAAACCTCCGTCCCCAATTACACGCATTTTATCCGCACTTGGAATAACCGCAGCTGCGGCATACAACGCAGCCGCCCTCGTGCTCGACTTCGCTGCCGCACTCCGGACAGTACTTTATATTCTTTCCATCGACAGGATCATACGTCTTGGCTGTCGGCTTCGGTATATTCGGATTGTATATATCCGCGGGTATGGGACTTCCGCCTCCGTTGCCGTTCCTGTGATTCATGACCTTCTGGAGCAGCCGCCCAATCGCGTCAGGGCACGACAGCACCTTCAGGCCTTTCTGACGGATCGTTGAAGGACAGCGTATGCCTTTAAGCTGCTCTACTATCGCTGCTTCGTCCACCCCTGCCCTGAGGGCGATGGAAACCAGCCTGCTGGTAGCCTCGGACTGGGACGGGCAGCCTCCGGCTCTTCCCGTATTGGTAAAGACTTCGCATATGCCCTTGTCATCGTAATTGACAGTTACATAAAGGTTTCCGCAGCCGATCCTGAATTTCTCGGTGAACCCGGTAGTCACTTCAGGTCTCGGTCTGGGCTTGATATTCTTGTATACGATCTCGCATGCTTCCCTGCAGTCTTCGCATGCGGAATTGCATCCGGGATAATCCTTATTTTCCTCTTCCTCTTTTTCCTTGTCCTTATCCTTGCCTTTAACGCTGCCGATATTCAGAACCTGCATGTCACGGCTTCCGTCACGGTATATGGTCACGCCTTTGCATCCTGTCCTGTAAGCCAGGTTGAAGACCTCGGCGACATCTTCAAGCTTCGCGTCGTTTCTGAGGTTTACCGTCTTTGAAACCGCGTTGTCGGTGTGGCGCTGGAAAGCGGCCTGCATCCTGACATGCCATTCGGGAACTATGTCATGGGCCGTCACGAAAATATCCTTCACATCTTCGGGAACTTCAGCCAGCCCATGGACAGAGCCTTCTTTCGCGATGGTTTTCATAAGCTCATCGGAATAAAAGCCTCTTTCAATCGCGATCTTCTTGAAATGAGGATTTACTTCGACAAGCTCGGTACCGTCCATTACGTTCTTGATGAATGATACGGCGAACAATGGCTCTATGCCGCTGCTAACGCCGGCAATTATGCTCAGGGTCCCCGTAGGCGCGATAGTGGTAGTGGTGGCATTTCTTAATTTACGGCCGGAATCCTTGTATATGCTCTTGTCATAGAAGGGGAATACTCCCTTTAATTTTGCTATCTCCTCGCTCTTTTTCTTGGACTCGTAATCAATGAAGCCCATTATTTCCTCTGCCAGGCTTTCGGCTTTCGGCGAATCATAGGGTATGCCAAGAATGCACAAAAGGTCAGCCCAGCCCATGACGCCGAGCCCGATTTTCCTGGTCCCTTTCGTCATTTCCTCAATCTGTTTCAGGGGATACTTGTTCACATCGATAACGTTGTCAAGGAAATGGACCGCTTTATGCACTGTTTCGCGGAGCTTGTCATAATCGACCTCAAAACCGTTATCGCCTTCCTTTACCATGGCTGTCAGATTTATTGAGCCAAGGTTACATGACTCATAGGGCAACAGCGGCTGTTCACCACAGGGATTGGTGCTTTCAATCTCGCCCAGCTCGGGAGTGACATTGTCTCTGTTTATCCTGTCGATAAAGATTATACCCGGCTCACCATTTCTCCAGGCCATTTTGACTATCTTGTCAAATACTTCCCGGGCATTAAGGGTTCCTCGTTTCTCTTTGGTCCTCGGGTCTACCAGATCATAATCTCTGCCCTCTTCCACGGCTTCCATGAAATCTTCGGTCAGAGCGACGCTGATATTGAAATTGGTGATATCTGAATTGTCCTGTTTGCAGGTAATAAACTCGAGAATGTCTGGATGATCCACTCTCAGGATACCCATATTGGCGCCGCGGCGTGTTCCGCCCTGTTTTACTGCTTCAGTAGCCGCATTGAAAACCTTCATGAAGCTGACGGGCCCGCTGGCCACTCCTCCGGTGGAGTTAACGCTGGAGCCTTTCGGACGAAGCCTGTTGAAGGAGAAACCTGTACCCCCTCCGCTTTTATGGATCAGGGCAGCGTTTTTCACGCTGTCGAAAATGCCTTCCATGCTGTCTTCAATTGGGAGCACAAAACATGCCGATAACTGGCCCAAAGGCCTACCTGCGTTCATAAGAGTCGGAGAATTGGGAAGGAACTCCAGTTTGACCATCATGTCGTAGAAATCCTGCTCGATTTTGCTCAGTTCCTCATCGGACACATAGCCAATGTCCGCGGAAGCAATGGCTTTGGCAACTCTCCTAAACATTTCATCGGGTGTTTCGATGACCTTTCCGTCCTTATCTTTTGCAAGGTATCTTTTTTCCAATACTTTAATGGCATTTTCGCTCAGCGGCATTGCTTTCTCCTCCGTTTATCAGTGTTTTAATATATATTGTATATATCGTTTAAATTAACAACAATATATAGTATCGATTGCGTAATCTATTATACATAATCTTCATACATGTTTTCAATATTATTATGTTGACAAGGATGCAATTAAAAAGGCTCATGACTAAAATCTGTAAATTGCGAAATACATATTCAACTCAAAAAAACTCCCCGAAAGCATAATGCTATCGGGGAATCCAGTCCCATCACACAGTAAAGATATCATGGAAGGATTTTTTATCCTGGGATAAATTCCTTTCTTTTTGTCTGTTTACTCTCCTGCTTTCTGAGCAATCCTTCTTCTTTGCTGTCGAACAACCACATATACCATCATTACTACAGTGATCACATAGGGTATCATCGACGTCAGATATGGGCTTATCCTATATTCCTGGAGCCTGTATCCCAGCGCATCGAAGAATCCGAATATCAATGCAGCCAGATATACCTTGAGGGGATTGGCTCCTCCAAAGATGACGCATGCAAAAGCTATAAATCCGCGGTTATTGCTCATTCCCTCCGAGAACATGGTTACATTGCCCAACGATAAATGGGCTCCTGCAAAGCCGCAAAAAGCTCCGCAAAGGATAGATGATATCCATTTCATCTTCTCAGGACTTATACCTGCCGTACGCAAAGCTCCGGGATTCTCACCCGCTGCCCTTATCCAGAAACCATAGGGTGTCCGGTACAAAAATACCCAGACAAGCGGTACGAAGAGCCAGGTAAGATAAACAAACAGCGAATTGCCGTTTATTATTCCGCCAATCACCGGGATATTCCCAATAAATGAACTGTTTATAAGCGGAAGACCTGACAAAGGTCTGTCTGCCGTTCCCTGGAATGTACCCTTTACGTTGAAA